>JAHWHT010000069.1 GCA_019323135.1 Candidatus Woesearchaeota archaeon | reverse complement strand
TGTTTCTACAGAAAGTATGTGCATAGCACGCTTCGATTCGCTTCTTTTGTTAAATATTGCCCAGATTTGTTTTGAATCGCAGTTTAGGTTATAGAACTTCGCTAGGTACTATGCACATACTAAAGAATCTGTGTGCAAATCAACGAAATATTTATATAGAAAACAAATAGTTTAGAGTATAATATTAAAAGAGTGATATAATACATGGCAACAAGCGGACAAGTGGTCTTTACAGGCATACCTAGTTTATTAGCTATATATAATTCTGCGCCCTGGATATTTGACGGAATAATGCTCTGTACATTTTTTGGAGTTCTGTTAAGAAGTCTTGTAGAGAAAGCAGACATAGGCAAAGATGAAGCAGCAAGTAAAAAAATAGGGGGCATATTAGGATTTATTCTAGGAATAGCATTAACAGGATATCTTGAAGTCAGAGGATGGCACTTGTTTACAGAAGGCGGACCCTGGATTTTAGGAACAATCGTAATACTAATGGCCTTGTTTTTCTGGACAATGCTAGACAAAAGTTTAGGAGGAAAACATAGAAGAATAACCATTCCAATATTTTTTATTGCAGTAGCATTAATATTATGGGCTTTTTCACACACACTCCCTGCATTTAACATAGGTCTTAATGCAATGGGGCAGTGGAGATGGCTATTATATCTTATTTTCTGGGCAGCAATCATATTCATATTAATCTGGGCATTAATGGGCGCGTTTACAGGCGGTACAGGTACTGGTGGCGGAGCCGGAGGCGGCGGAGCTGGAGGACCAGGAATATTCACGCGAGGCTGGAATGCATTATTTGGGCCTGGGACAGGACCGGCAGGGCCAGGACTATTCTCACGAGCATGGAACTCATTATTCGGGCCGAGAGCGACAACAACAACGCCACCTGGAGCAACACCACCAGCAGGGCCAAGATGGTGGTGGCCAGGAAACTGGTTCAGAAGAGGACCTACAAAAGAAGATGAAGAAACAACTGGAACTACAACAGAAAAAGAAGGAGAGGCCACAATAACAGAAACTGCAAAAGGAGATAAAGAAGCAGAGAAAGCAGCCGCAGCAGCAGCGGCAGTAATTACTGCATGTACCGACTACTCTGATTCTGTTGATGAAGTACTTTCAGACTTGACAGTAATAGAACAACACCTTGTACAAAACGAAGGAGAATCCAACAAAAAATACATCCAAAAACTAAAAGAAAAACAAAGACTACTTGAAGCTACCAATCAAAAACTAAATTTTGCATATACAAATTTCAGCAAAGCAAAAGTTGTTGAAACATTCCTAAAATATAATACACAATGCCAAAAAGTAAGCAGCAGATACTCACACCTGACTAAACTGCTTCCTGCATATATCCAAACACTAAATGACATCAAAAAAGATATTGATAAAATACAAGATGCTGCAACAAAAATAGAACTTACAAATAGATATGAAGAATACATCCAGGATGCAGAAGATATTCGAAGTCTGCTTGACAAAACATACACAGAATTTTTAGATCATCTTAAACAATCTTCTGAACTCGCACAAATAAAAAAATTAGAAAAACTTACAGAAAACATCAAATCTAAAAAGAATGACTTGACAAATAACATAGCAGACATAACCAGCATAATATCTGCATTGATTACGATTACTGAGAAAAAAGACAAAGAAGAAACTGCATTAAAACAATTCACAAAAGACCAACAACCAAAAGGAATAATCAGCAAAATAAAAGAATTAAACACAAAAATAACCGCGTCTAAAGAAAATATACGCCATGTCCTAGTAAACGCAATGGGCCACTGCAATTCAATAAAATTATCACTTGAAGATTTTGCAACAAACGCCAAAAATGTACTTTCTGCCATCAAAGGAATGAAAGCAGCAAGCGACCACGCAGTAAAAAAAGTTCTAGTAGAGATAATGGGTCAATTCAGACAATTAAGAGGAAGTGTAAGAATACTAGATCAAGAAATGCAAAATCAGCTAAACAGAGAAACGCCAATTGTTGAAGAACCAACAGCAGGAGCGGATATTGAAAAAATAATGAAATCAGTATCAGATCAAAGAATAGTATTAACACTATTATACGCAGATGCAAAAACAGTTGTGAAAGCATTTGTGCATTATGCGACAAACAAAAAAATAATTAACTTAGATCCAGACAGCGCAGAAGCACAAATAAATGACATAATGAAAGCAGCAAAAATAATAATTCAACCTGAAATAAAAAGACTTGCACAAGGAGAACAGACATTAAAAATAGCATTTACTGAAATAAGAACTGCAATTGCTTCACTAGCAGAATACAAAAAACAAGCAACACCAGAGGAACTGCCTAGAATAAATGCAGTACAGAAAAATCTTACAACTTACTTAAACTATGAAAAAAATGTAAAAGCATTATTTGATAGTTTTGAGCCTATATTCCAGAATTATATATTACAGCAAGTTAGCAAAAAAACACTGGGAGTCAAACCAATAATGGATAACTTCAATGCAATTGTCTTGGCTCAAGAAAAATTGCTGAATTTACTGAATGTCATGCCGATTCTAGAACTTCTAAGAAAGGTGCCTACCTCGGAACGAGTGCCCCCTCCCACTTCTACATCAAGAAGAGTAACTTCTGAAAGAGTGCCCCCTCCTCCTAGAACTTAAGCAGCAGTTGAACTTGGAATGTTCAGTATTTCTTCACACACCTTCAAATTATTAGCGTATCTAATTAATCTTCCTTGTGCTTCTTCAGAAGCACTATTTTCTTCAACTTCTGCTTTCGCAGATTCTATTGCAAGTGCATATAGTTCTTTTGCTTTTGAAAAATCATTTTCCTGTTCAAACAAAATACTTCCTAAGTTACACTGAGCAATACCTCTAATCAAATTATTTTCAGGATTTGTATCAAGGAATTTTGTATAGACCTTTTGTTTCGCAGAATGTGGAACGCTTTGATCTGTATCAAAAGCATACATTATTTCCCACAATGTTCTCTGGTAATCTTCTGCAGGGTTTACTGAAGGTTCTGTGGCTGAAACACTTGCTGTTTCAACATTACTTTCTTCAGGAGTTCTTGAATCTGAAGTAGAAATTTTACTAGGGTCTTCATAAGATTCAAAAGAAGATAATTCATCACTCAAACTAATATCTTGTGGAGAACAGTATGGTTCAAACGAAGTATTCGCATCGTCAGTACCGGATGTTTGTTCAGCCTCTACATTAATTTGTTTTAATTGTTCTTCTAGATCTTTAGTTTTAGCCTCGGCTTGATTAAGCGCAGCATTACTTTGATTTAATTCATTTACTGCATCCGCACAAAGCTGATTTGATTCTTCTAACTGCGATTTCAGGGATACATTATCAGATATCATTGAATTTACATAACCGTGCGTAAAATTAACTGACTGCTCAAAGTTTGTTTTCAATCTTTTAATATATTCCTCTTTTTCACTAAGCTTTTTTAAATTATTCAAAGTATTTTTATTAAATCTATCAATCCGAACTTCATATTCTGCAATCTTATCATGCAAATGTCGAACTCTTTCATCTCTTTCACGATTAGCATCTGCATTCTCCGCAGTAACCTTACTAAACCGCTCAACTCGAGCTTTATACTCTGCAATATCAGCATTTAAATTTTTAATAATTTCATCTCTTTCACGATTAGCATCTGCATTCTCCGCAGTAACCTTACTAAATCGTTTAATTCTAGCTTGATATTCTACGTTATCAGATTTAAGCTGTTCAATGCTTGCTTCTGCATGCCCTAAATCTTGTTCAGCAAAAGTAGTTCTTTCTTGCAAGGTTCTAACTTCTTCATCTTGATCACGCTCAGAATATACAATTCTTTCTTGTAATGAAATAACTTCTGATTGTAATATTTCAATTTGAGCATATGCATCATTTAATTCAGATTGATTTGCACTATCTGAATCAACAATATTTTTAATTTCAGGAGGCATATCCACAGATGAATATTCTGAATCATCTTCCGGCACAGTTTTTTCTGTTTGTACAATATCGCCATTAGAAATATCCTCCCCATCATCAAATAGGCTAGACAAGATAGAACTTGATTGGTTTGATTTAGCTGCTTCTACTTCTTTAACAAGTCTTTCTTTTTCGCTAGTTAATTGAGCATTTTCATCTTCGTATTGACTTAATCTTTCAGGCAGGTCTTTCATAGAATCTAGCTCAGCTTCAAGGTGAGTCCTTGTTTGATCTAAATCTGTTTGTAAACCTTCAACTTCGTCTTGCTTTTCAAGTGCGTAATCAACACTTAAATCAACATTTTTCTTAAGATCTTTTTTATCTTGATTAAGTTTATCAACTTTAGTGTCAAGTCTGTCAAGTCTAGTTTCTAGTCTTTCTTCACCTGCAAGAAGCGCTCTGTTCTGCATCTTTAAACGCCTGATCTCTCCATGAGAAGCGCTCATAGCCCTTTCGTAAAGAGCTTGGCCTACTGGTATTTTTTCTGCAGCTTTAATCGCTGCTTTTGCATCTAAATCATGATTTTCAAGAAAAGTCTTGTGTTCTCTGATAAATGGAACAATCTCTGCTTTTGCATCTGCAACAAATTTTCTTGCTTCTGGAGTGTGAATAACTGGAAGTGCTTGTTTTAGAATACCTGGAATTTCAACTGCAACTGCGTCAACCAAGTTTGCATACTTGCCTTCATCTGCAATCCAAGTTGGTTTTTCAATTGCTTCAACAAATTCTTTCATGAAAGCTCTTTCAGCTGCGGTAGTAGCATAATAATGTCTTTGTAGAATGTGCGCTGGATTTTCTTTCTTTTTATCCAGTTCTGATTCAGGATAGTGTTTTTTACTAGCGTCTCTTTGAAGCTTTTCTAATGCTCTATGCAAGTCTTTTAGTTTTTCCATTTTTTCACCCACAAACCTCTTCTTTTACTACTATCAAGTAATGTAAAAGTAATACTAGT
>JAHWHT010000005.1 GCA_019323135.1 Candidatus Woesearchaeota archaeon | reverse complement strand
GCTGAACTTACTCACAACTGCATCGCTCTCTGCTAATGCTGCTTGCTGTTGTTCAGGCGTTGCTGCAGATGCTAATGCTGATTTTGCTTTCGCTACCCCTGTTCTTATCGCTGCAATCTGTGTTTGTGTATCTTTTTCAAATGCTACTGCGCCTTCAACAGTGCTCACTAAGTTTGGTATCAAGTCAAGCCTTCGTTGATATTGTGTCTCAACATTTGCCCAGCTTTCGCCTACAGAATTGTCCAGGCTTATTAGTTTGTTGTAGCCCATTACAAGCCATAGTATCAATACAATAAGTATTACTCCTCCGACTATGAGCCAGATTTTTGTATTATTTTTTTTCTTTGCCATAAGTACACCTCAAATTTTAATTTGAGACTCATAGAATCTCTGATTCTATGTTGCCTCATGTGTTTGAATATATAAACTTTACCAGCCGCCAGAGCTGCCGCCTCCTCCAAAGCCTCCGCCGCTAAATCCGCTAAAGCCTCCTGAGAATCCGCCAGATCCTTTTCCAAATCCGCCCATCCAGATTCCTCCAGGCCCTTTGCCGCCTTTTGCAAGCTGTGCTATTTGCGCAGCCATTATCCAGAACATGATTGACATGGAAAATGCTACTGCAAAAAAAGTCAATCCAAGATATATAGAGGCCCCGATTATGAGCGCATCTCCAACTGTCCTTATTTTCCATTTGTGTTTTCTTTTCTCTGTTGCTAATAACAATATAAGTAATATGATTCCATATGCTAAGGCGATTAATCCTTTGTAATTTGTTACGTCTGCTTTTTCATATTTTGCGACTATGCTTGGATCTTGTTTCAGCAGTCCTTGAATATCAGTAATCGCTTTATACGTTCCTTCCCCAAATTTGTCTTGTTTAAAATATTGCGTCAATACCTGTCTTCCTATTCTTCCAGTTCTGGCATCAGGCAGTATTCCTTCAAGTCCATAGCCTGTCTCAAACCGATACTTCTTATCTTTATATGAAATCAAGAGCAATAAGCCATTGTCTTTTTCTTCTTTGCCTATGCCCCAGCCTCGTGCAACATCTAATGCATAATCTTCAAGAACTTCTCCATCTAAACTCTCTATTGTCAAAACCGCAATTTCTGCAGTAGTGTTCTTCTCTATGTCATCGCACAACTGCTCTATTTTCGCGCCCCACTCTCCAAGAATATTTGCATTGTCTGTTACATATCCTTTATGATCTGGTATCGCGAGGACTGTAGGTAGTATTAAGAAAACAAGTAATAGTATTATTAGTTTTTTCATTGTTTATAAAGTTTGAAAAACTTTTAAACTAGGGAAATTTTGTCTAGTATTTATAATTTCGCAAAATTTCTCGTTGTTACCCAAAGTAAGTTGGTTTTTGTGCTTGCATCTCTTTTGCTTTTGCAGCAGTGAAATGATCTCGCAATTTTCTATATGTCTGATCTATCTCTTTTGTCACAGACGGTCTTACTTTCTGTAATGCTTCTTCAAAGTGTTTCTTATTTATTTCTTTTGATTTTATGTCTTCTCGCAGGGCAATTATTGCTGCCTCTCTGCAAATTGCCTCTATGTCTGCTCCAACATATCCTTCTGTTACTGCAGCCAGTTCTTTGATTGTTACTCCTTTGATTGGCATGTCTTTTGTGTGGACATTGAATATTTCTTCTCTTGTTTTTTCATCAGGCACAGGAGTTAGTATTATTCTATCAAACCTGCCCGGTCTTAACAATGCAGTATCCACCATATCTGGTCTGTTTGTTGCACCGATTATTAAGATGTCATGTAAATCTTCCAGCCCGTCTATTTCAGTCAGAAGTTGATTTACCACTCTCTCTGTCACGTGTGAATCCGTGCTCAGTCCTCTCCTTGGAACAAGGGAATCGATTTCATCAAAGAATATTATGGTTGGTGCAGTCTGTCTTGCTTTTTTGAATATTTCGCGCACAGCTTTTTCACTCTCTCCAACCCATTTAGATAATAATTCAGGTCCTTTGACAGAGATGAAGTTTGCTTCGCTTTCATGCGCAACTGCTTTTGCAAGCAAGGTCTTTCCTGTTCCGGGTGCACCATATAATAGGATTCCTTTTGGCGGGGTTACTCCCATTCTTTTGAATGCATCTGGATGCTTAAGCGGCCACTCTACTGCCTCTAATAATTCTTGTCTTACATCGTTCATTCCGCCGATATTATCCCAGGTTACATTTGGAACATCTATGAACACTTCTCTTAATGCAGATGGCCGCACTACTTTTAGTGCTTCTCTGAAATCTGCTTTTGTTATCGTCAGCTTGTCTAGTATTTCTTGCGGTATGGCTTCTTCTTTATCGTATTTTAAGTCTGGCAGTATTCTTCTTAACACTATCATTGCTGCTTCTTTTGTTAGTGATGCCAGGTCTGCGCCCACAAAGCCATGTGTTTTTTTAGATGTGTCTGTTAGGTTTACATCTTTTGCAAGAGGCATGTTTCTTGTATGAATCTTTAGAACATTTAGTCTTCCTTCTTCATTTGGAACGCTTATCTCTAGTTCTCTATCAAATCTTCCAGGTCTTCTTAATGCAGGATCCAGTATGTTTGGAACATTGGTTGCTGCTATAACTACCACTCTTCCTCTGTTCTTAAGACCGTCCATCAATGCAAGCAATTGTGCAACAACTCTTTTTTCTACTTCTCCTTTTGTTTCTTCTCTTTTTGTTGCGATTGCATCTATCTCATCGATAAACACTATTGCAGGAGCATTTTGTTCGGCTTCTTCAAATTTTTTCCGTATGTTTTCTTCAGACTGTCCATAATATTTAGACATTATTTCTGGTCCATTGATTAAGATAAAGTGTGAGTTTGTTTCGTTTGCAACTGCTTTTGCAAGTAAAGTCTTTCCTGTTCCAGGAGGCCCATGAAGCAGGACTCCTTTTGGCGGTTCTACCCCTAATCTCTCAAATATTTCAGGATGCTTTAATGGCAGTTCAACCATCTCTCTTATTTTTTTGATTTCATCACTCAGTCCGCCGATGTCTTCGTATGTTACTTCAGGTATTGTGTCTTCTTCTATCTTTACTGCTTTTGGACTTAGAACTATCTCTGTTTGTTCTGTGATTATGACTGATTGTTTTGCAGGCACTGTTTCTGCAACTACTAATTTAAGGTCGCCGAATCCATATCCATATCCTGTATTCTGTTCTTCCATCATGCTGAATACTTCGTCAAAGAATGGACTGCCAGTCATGGTTCTGCGTCTTCTTTTGGTTCCCCCTAAAGAGATTATATCTCCTTTTATGACTGCTCGTCCTAATAAGCCTTTTTTGAATACGCTTGTGTTTGATGTTCTTACCTCTACTCTCTCGCTGGATGGCGCAATTGTTATTTTCTTGGCTTCTTTTATTTCTGCTTTTTTGACTTTTACTTGCTCCCCTATTCCTGTTTTAGCATTTTTTCTTAGAAGTCCGTCCATTCTGATTGTGTTTAGACCGATGTCTCCAGGCAGTGCTCTGTCCACCATTGCAACTGTGCATTTTCCGCCTGCAATTTCTACTATGTCGCCGGGCTTCACTCCAATCTCTCGCATAAAATTAGTGTCTACTCTAACTATGCCTTTATTTACATCATCTTGTATTGCTTCTACAACTTTTAGTTTAACATCTTGCGTCATTTTTTTTGCCTTATTCTCCCAGCTAGTTTGTTCTCCTACAGTTAGAAAGCCTTTAAGTCCAACCTTATTTTACTGTGACTCTTGGTAATTGGATTGGTGGTGGAAGTCCGACTTCTCTTGCTAAGATTAATGCTTCAACATTGCTTTTACTTAGTATGTTGTTCAGCAATGGAGTCATTATTTCTTTTGGCAATTTTTTGTCTTTTTTCCATGCCTTTACCAGTTCATCAATTTTATCTTCTTTTTCTATTGATGTTACTGTTCCATTAAGCACTATTTTTGCAATTTTTGGTTCATACTCTGCTGTAAATTCAAATTTGTATAACAGCATGAACTGTTTTGCTTGTCCTACTGAAAAGTCTTTTTTCTCTAAGTCTTGGATTAGAATGTTATTCTTGACACTCATTTTGCCTTTTGGCGTGTCTGTTCTGTCAACAACGATTTTGTCGAATTGTATTCCTGCTATTGTCATTTTACCACCTTGATTTTGCCTTATTATTTTAAAGGCTTTATTCTTTGAATCAAGTGCGAATATTTAAAGTTTTCGCTTCTTCATTACTCGAGGGTCATAACCTCTTCAATCTAGTTATTCCAACCAGCACTTTTATAAAGGCCCTTAGTTTGTTATCGTCTATGAAACCAGTGAATCATATTAGCATTTCCAAGGGAATGAAGGCCTCTGAGCTAGTTAATCAGATGGCTGGTTCTGGTGTTATGGGTGCTGGAAGGATTGCTAAAGCCTCAGTAATCATGAAGGAGATGCTCTCAGACAAGGAATGTAAGGTATTTCTAGGTCTTGCTGGAGCAATGGTTCCTGGCGGCATGAAAAATATCCTTGTAGATCTATTAAAATCAGGTAAAATTGATGTTTTTGTGACAACTGGTGCTAATATTACTCATGATACTTTTGAGGCTCTAGGATTTAATCATTTCCAGGGATGTCCTAAGGCAGATGATGCTAAACTGCATAAAGAAGGCATTGACAGAATATATGATTCTTTCTTAAAAAATGAAGTTTATGAGAAGATGGAGGATTTCTTCAAGGAAAATTTTGAAGAATTAAGCAAGACAAAAAACATAAAAGAATTCTTGTGGAAATTAGGAGAACTTTTGCCAGAAGACAATACTTCAATCTTAAAAACCTGTTCACAAAAGAAAATTCCAATCTTCTGTCCAGGTATTGCAGACTCAGGCATTGGCTTGATGATTTGGGGCAGACAGGCAGAAGGTAAGAAGTTTGATCTTCCAGTGTTTGAAGATATGAAAGAAATTATCAGTATTGCTTGGGACAGCAAAAAGAACGGTGTGATATACGTATGCGGCGGTCTCCCTAAGAATTTCATCCAGCAGTCTATGCAGTTCAGCAAAGGCGCAGAATATGGTGTTCAAATCAGCACAGACACTCCGCAAGGCGGCGGTTCTTCTGGAGCAGAGCTAAAAGAAGGAGTTTCTTGGGGCAAGATGAAAGAACAAGGCAAATACATCGATGTTTATTGTGATGCTACAATCGCTCTGCCTTTGATTTGGGCAGATGTAAAAGACAAGATTTAAATAAATAATTCTAATTTAACCAGTCATGAATCTAGTAGATGTACATTGCCACCTTAATCACGAAAAGTTCAATGAAGATCGTGATGAAGTGGTCCAGAGAGCAAAAGATGCAGGTGTTAAGGTAATCATTACTTCTGGAGTTAATGTTCCGACTAATAGGGAAGTTCTAGAGCTTGCAAAAAAATATGATGTAGTAAAATGCACCTTAGGAATATACCCAATAGACGCTTTAAACATAAAAATAGATGAATTAGACGAAGTAGGTCTTACAAGACAGGCAGAACCTTTTGATGTTGATGAAGAGTTAAAGTTCATTCTCTCAAAAAAGAAAGAGATTATGGGAATCGGCGAGTGCGGCATGGATTTCAAATATCTAAAAGATCATGAAAAACAGCAGAAGATTAATTTCCAGAAAGTTATTGATTGTGCTGAAAAACTAAAAAAACCAATTGTTGTTCACACTAGAAATGCAGAATTAGAGTGTGTTGAGATGCTTGAATCATCTAAATTAAAAAAAGTCATTCTCCATTCTTTTGGAGGGCGAAAGACCTTGATGAAAAGAGCTGCAGATAATGGCTGGTCTTTTAGTGTTCCTGCAGTCATCACAAGACTTCAGCACTTTGAAACATTGGTTTCATTAGTCAACATAAATCAATTATTGACAGAGACCGATGCTCCCTGGCTTAGTCCTGTTAAGTTTCAGCGAAATGAGCCAATGAATGTTCTGGAAAGCATAAAGCAGATTGCTAAGATAAAAAAGTTTAATGTTGAAGAGACTGCAGATTCTGTTTTTCTTAATTATCAGAGGATGTTTTGATGATTAAGACTAGTTTTTATTCCTGGAAAAAAGGCAAGCTCCCAAAAGGCTGTGCTTATTGTGTAAAAGGTCAAAAGCTGGTACTGTTCATAACAGGGTTATGTCCCAACAATTGTTTCTATTGCCCTGTTTCTGAGCAAAAAAGCGGCAAAGATGTGATATACGCAAACGAGTGGAAAATTACAACTCCGAAAGACACCATAAAAGAAGCAGAACTCACAAATGCAAAAGGTGCAGGAATAACTGGCGGAGATCCTCTAGTTAAGCTTGACAGAACAATAAAATACATTAAACTCCTGAAAAAGAAATTTGGAAAATCATTTCACATTCACTTATACACCCCGCTTAATCTTGTCACAGAAAAAACACTAAATCAGCTTCATAAAGCAGGATTAGACGAGATAAGATTTCACCCCATGCTTGACAAGCAGAGTGAATGGAAAAAGATAGAACTAGCAAAAAAGTTCAAGTGGGATGTTGGCGTAGAGATTCCAGTCATCCCTGGCAAAAAAAGAGAAACAAAAAAGTTAATAGACTTCATAAAAGACAAAGTAGACTTTCTAAACCTAAATGAATTAGAGATTTCAGACACAAATGTTAACCAGCTTGTTGAAAAAGGTTTCAAGCCCAAAAATAAACTATCTTATGGTGTCAAAGGTTCTGAAACACTTGCAAAAGAAATTCTAAACTATCTAAAGAAAACTAAACTAAATATCCATTACTGTACAACAACCACAAAAGATAAGGCTCAACTTGCTAGAAGAATAAAGCGAAGAGCATTAAACGTAGCTTTAAAGACAGACTTCATCACAAAAGAAGGAACTTTAGTAAGAGGTGCAATATATCTGCCAGAATTAAAACCTGATTTTGGTTATGGCCTGCAGGTTGAAAGCATAAACACCAAGAAATTCATTGAAAAACTAAAAAAAGCAAAGACAAAGCTTCAAAAGCAGTTAAGCATTCCCGCCGCTGCTCTTCACATAGATTCACTTAAACCAAGACTACTCACTTCTATTGCTGTTGTTGATGAATTAAAAGACGAAATAAAGCAGTTAAAACTGGTTCCTGCAATAATTGAAGAATACCCTACTTGGGACGCTCTAGAAGTGGATATTCAGTTTTTGTGACAAAAACTTTTTAAATCACCATTATTTACAGACAGTTAGTGGGGGGAGTTAAATATGAATGATACATCAAATATAAAGGATCCATTTCCAGATATAAGTGATGAAAAGATTCAAGAGCGCTATCCAGCTGTTGCTGAACAGCTTACTGCAGCATATTTTTTTGTACAGCGCTATAGACTAGATTCAGATGCAAAGATGCAGGAAGCAGAACTTTGCGGTCTTGCAGAAGCCTGGACATTTCTAGAATCTGCAGAACAAGGATTGTTTGATAACCGTAATGCTTGGAATTTGTATAATGCGCAGTTTATACTGGATAAGGTGTTACCTGAGAGGCCTGCAGGCGGTTTAGATGTGGTTTTAGATAAATCTGCAAAAGCTATCCGTGCGCTTCAAGAAGGAACAGAACCAAACCTAGTAGATTTGGCAAATGCAGAAAGTTTATTGCATGATATTGTTCTGAACATAAATGGCAAACCACCAGTTTATGAGTAAGAATCATAGAAAAATATTTATACTCTATTCTTTATTTTTACTCTTATGAAGATAACCATAGATACTTCACAAGATTCGCATTCTGAGATTAAAAAAGCGATACGCATGCTTCAGAGTATTGTAGGGCATTCTGATGAGGTCTACACCAATGCACCATCCAGAAATATCTTTGATGACCCCTCTCCTGACTTAGGCCAGAGTCCGCAGGAAAGTATACCTGAAGAGCCGGTCTCAAATAATGCATTTGCAAGCATGTTTGACACTCCTGATTCTGGCGATGATGACACAGAACCAAAACCAGAAACAGAGGAAGATGAAGAAATTCCGCAGATAGAGTTTTTTTAAAATGAAAAAATTTGATATTCTAGAGCACACTGCTGATGGAAAGTTCCGCGCGTATGGAAAAGATCTTGAAGAACAGTTTGGCAATGCAGTATTAGCCATGTTTTCTTTTATGTTTGATCTTGAACATGTCAAGGCAAAGATAAAAAAGAAAGTTCATCTTAAAGGCAAGGATGAAAAAGCCCTGCTATACAATTGGCTTGAAGAGTTTCTAGCATTACTAGATATTGACGCATTTATACCAAAAAAGATTGAAGAAATAAAGATTCAGAAAACCGCAGATGGTTTTGAAATAAACGCAATAGTTCTAGGCGATTCTATAGGAGAACAAGAGCACATCGGTTCTGTCAAAGCAATGACCTATGCAGAAATGGAAATCACAGATAAATATGTGCAGGTTGTTGTTGATTTGTAGAAAGTTTTTTAAATAGCATTATACGACTTACAGTTATGGGGGACGAAATAGCGATTAATCAGAAATCTGAGAATATTTGGGAGATTCCTAAGTCGGGTAAGATGCTAGTCTCAGCTATTATTTACGCTTCTGAAGCATTAATGAACAAGATTAAAGAAGATAAAACTCTTGAACAAGCAAGAAACGTTGCTTGCCTAAAAGGTATCCAAAAGGCTTCTTATGTTATGCCTGATGCTCATCAGGGTTATGGTTTTTCTATTGGCGGTGTTGCTGCTTTTGACATGGAAGAAGGAATAATCAGTCCTGGCGGCGTGGGTTATGACATAAACTGCGGAGTCCGCTTATTAAGAACAGACTTCACAGCAGATCAAATTCATGAAAAGCGTAAAGAATTATTAGACGCTTTATCTCAGGCAGTTCCGCCTGGCGTTGGCAAAGGCGGACAGACAAAACTCTCAAAAGAAGAGTTGTTTGATTTGCTAAAAAAAGGAAGCAAGTGGGCTCTGGAAAACGGTTATGCCACTGAAGATGATTTACAAAGAACAGAAGAAAATGGCTGCCTAGATGGTGCAGATCCTTCTGCTGTTTCAGCAAGAGCAATTAGTAGAGGTCTTCCTCAGGCAGGTACATTAGGTGCCGGCAATCATTTCCTAGAGCTTCAAGCAGTTGACGAAATTTATGATAAAGAAATTGCAAAGACTTTTGGTTTTGAGAAAAAAGGGCAGATAGCTGTTATGATTCACTGCGGCTCAAGAGGTCTGGGCCACCAGATTGCTTCTGATTATATTCGATTGATGGAAGATAAGTATGGACACAAGGATTTACCAGATAGGGAGTTAATCAATGCTCCAATAAAATCTGATTTAGGTAAGAAATATTATCAAGCAATGGCTTGCGCCTGTAATTTTGCTTTTGTTAATCGTCAGTTGATTGCGCACTGGGTGAGAGACTCTTTCAAAAAAGTTTTAGGAACATCTGATGGCATGGATATGGTTTATGATGTTTGTCATAATATTGCAAAGTTTGAAGAACACATTGTTGATGGAGAAAAAAAGCAATTGTGTATCCATAGAAAAGGCGCTACTAGGTCTTTTGGTCCTGGAAGAATTGAGATTCCAGAGGTTTACAGAAAAGTGGGTCAGCCAGTTATTATCCCTGGAAGTATGGGCACTGCTTCCTATTTGTTAGTTGGAACAAAAAAAGCAGAAGAGATTTCTTGGGGTTCTACAGCACATGGTGCTGGAAGAGTTGCATCCAGGGCATGGGCAATTAAACACTATCGTGGTGAAGACGTGAAAAGACAATTAGCAAAAAAAGACATTGAGGTCAAGGCAGGTTCATGGAAAGGTCTTGCAGAAGAGTCTCCTCAAGTCTACAAAGACATTGATGAGGTTATCCGTGTTTCTGATGATCTAGGTCTTGCTAAGAAAATTGTTAGACTAATACCTATTGGGGTGATGAAAGGATGAGTTTAGTACTTGCAGGAAGAATTGGCGGCACTAAATCAACACTTGCAGTGTTTGATTACAAGAATGGTAATTTTAAGCAGTTGGCTTATGAGACTTATGATACCAAGAAGTTCAAGAATTTTTATGGTATGCTTAAGAACTTTTTAGCAGTTGCTAAGGTGATTCCTAAAGCAGCGTGTTTTGCTTCAGCAGGCCCGTGTCATGATAATATTTGTAAGATGACTAATGTTCCTTGGTCTATTGATGCTGCAAAAATCAATAAGATGTTTGGAATAAAAAAAGTCACTGTTATCAATGATTATGAGAGCATTGCTTTTGGTATTGAGGTTTTGAAAAAAACTGATTTAAAACTTGTCAAGACTGGCAAGCCTATAAAGCTCAGCTCAAAAGCAGTTTTGGGAGCAAGCACCGGTCTTGGAGAGGCCATTATTGCCTGGATTGGCAATGATGAGTTTGTCATTCCTTCTGAAGGCGGTCATGTTGATTTTGCTGCAAGAAATGAGTTGGAGTGGGAATTAAAAAAATTTATCAAGCGTAAGAAAGGTATTGTTGATGCAGAGTCTTTGGTTTCTAAAGAAGGATTGTATCGCATATATCAATTTCTTGTTGAGACTAATAAGTTCAAAAAATCTGCAAAGACTCAGCAACTTCTCAAGAAAAAAGATAAGCACATTGTTATTGTGAAAGAAGCTTCAAGAGATCCTGCTTGTAAAAAGGCAGTGGACATGTTTGTTTCATTTTATGCTTCTGAAGCAGGCAATCTTGCTTTGACTGCTAAGACTACTGGCGGTGTGTTCTTGGTCGGTTCTTTGACTAGGCTTGTTGCAGGTCGTTTAAAATCTGCAGTGTTCAAGAAGTCTTTTGAAGATAAGTCAAAGATGAAGCCTTTGTTAAAGAGCATACCTGTTTATGTTGTCTTAAATGCAGATGCGGGCTTGTTAGGAGCAGCTAATCTTGCTTCTAAACTTTAATTTTTTTATAATTCTATTATTTTTCCTTTTTTTCCGACATTTATTACTGTTGTGTCGCCGATTTTTTCTTCTATGCCTTCTGCTTCGTGTACGTGTCCGCAGATTAGAATGTCTGGTTTGAATTCATCAATTGCTTTTTTTAGTCCAGAGCTTCCAGACATAGGAATTATGCCTGCGGTTTTTGAGAATTTTTCAATTATGCTTTCTGATGGGTGTACGTGTGTCACCATTATTTTTTTAGGCATTTCTTTTATTCTTTCAAAGCCGGTTTTCAATGCATAGAATATTTCATTTTCACTTAACTGGCTTAAGCCTATGTTTGCTCCTCCGCACCCAAATATTCCTACATTTCCTGCGGAAAGAGAGTATGCATGCAGGTTTGTAAAATCATAAAGGTCTGCTAAGAATTGTGTTGTTGAAGGCATTTCATGGTTGCCAGATAATATCAAGACTTTCTGTCCTTTTTCTTTGAATATTCCGATTATACCTTCAGTAGCTCCTTCCTCAACCAGGTCTCCGTTTAGTATGACTAAATCTACTTTTTCTTTTTCTGCCTGTTCAGCCAGTTGTTTGGCTAAAATTTGGTCTCCGTGAAAGTCTCCAGCAGCGAGTATCTTCATTTTTTATATATCTCCGCTGCTTGAGGCTTGAAAAATTGTATATTTTTCATTGTCTCCTGCGGCTAGTATCTTCATTCTTCACACCTAATTTAAGAAAAAACTTTTATCTTTTTGTTAATCCACGTTTTCTTGCAAGATCGACTATTGTACTTGGTCTTCCTTTTTTCTCGCCTTCGTAGATTATCAAATTCATCTTCTTCTTGACATCGTCGTCTAAGTTGTCCATGCTTGTCATAAAGTTTTTCCCTGTTATGTTTGCTGATGTTGTCACTATTGGTTTATCTAAGTCGTTTGTTATTTCGCTTATCCAGTGGTCTGGTCTTCGTATTCCAATTGTTCCGTCTCCAGAGGGGTTTACGTTTTTTGCCACTTTACTGTCTTCTTTTAGTTTAAGTATGATTGTGTATGGTCCTGGTAATTTTGCCAGCCATTCTTCTGCTTCTTCATTTACTTCGCAGTTTGCTCTGACCCACTCTCTTGATGGCGCGATTACATTGAAAGGTAGATCTTTTCTCTGTTTTGCAGCTCTTACTTTTTCAACTGCTGCTTCATTTGTTGCATCACACCCTATTCCATAGATTGTATCAGTAGGATGTATGAATACTGCGCCTTCTTTTATTTGTCCAAGTATTCTTGATTTGTTTACATAATATTCGTCTTTGTTTACTGTTGTCATATTAAAAAGAAGCAGTAGGGCCTTTAAAAAGCTTATGATTTACGTTTATAAAATTTATATAAAAAAAAGAAATAATTATGAAGCTAAAAAGCCAGTCATAAAGCCGCATTCTGCTATAGATATCCCTTCCTCTTCCATAAGGGTCTCTACGCCGTCTTCTTCATAGATGTCTAATCCTTCTGCTAAGGATTCCTCAAAGTCCAATCCTGCCATAAGTGGCTCCTCAAATATTTTTGTTTTTGCTCCCACTGGGTTCACCTCTTGTTTAATGCTTTTATTTGTTCGAAAAATAATTGTTGGATTTTTGGTTGGCTCAAATCAATCATGTTAATCACCTCTTTTGATGAGGCTTTTCTGAATCTTGAATTCATCTCGCCTCTATATAAATCGTTGTAGAAACCATTTAAATACGCCACGACAACTTGTCCAGTGTCCAGTGCTAATATTCTGGTATTATCCGAGAAATTGTTCTAGAATTCAGTTAACTTCTTTGCATAACTTACAATTGTTGTATTGCCTTCTTTTCCAGTCACTTTGTTTGCAATAATAAACTGCGCTTTGCTCAGTTTCTCAATACGTCTCTGAAATGTTTTATAAGAACCAGTTCCGCCCTTTTGTTTATACACTTCAAACAGGTCTCCTATTTTCTTATCAGAATTCTCTTTAACTATGTTCAAGACCAAGCGAGTATCTTCATCTAAATCAGTTGATTTTTTTATCTTAAAATCTTCCATTTTATCAATTGCTTTGTTTGCATGCTCTTCTGTTATTTTTTTAGAACTAAGGCTCTCTGCAATTCGTCCTGCTTCCCTTAATAAGTAAAGCCCTGCTCTAATATCTCCTCTTTCTGTAGAGGTTTTTGTTATTAAATCAAATGCAGAATCCTCTAAAACCCCTGGCAAAAATGCATACATTGTTCTTTGCTTTAATATTTCTGAAGTTTCTGTTTCATCATATGATTTGAACTCAATAATCTCTGGCATAAGTCTGGATTTAATCCTGTCCTCTAGCTTATCCAGCCACTCTTTGTAATTTGTTATCAAGAATATGCTTTTTTTGTAAATATCATTAAGAATTGAATAAAGAAAATCAAAATCCTCTACTTTGTCTATCTCATCAAACGCAACCACTAAAGGTTTTCTGTTTGCCATATTCTGAACTACTTTAAACAGATCTTCAGTATTCTTATTCTGTGTAAATTTATAACCAAGCTGATGGCATAGCTCTACAATTATTTTGTAAGTTGTATTTTTCTGCCAGCAGTTAATGTACATTGGAACTACTTCATCAGTATTATACTCTAAATCCCTAAAAATCCATTTTGTTGCTGCAGTCTTACCGATTCCCGGAGCACCGCAGATAAATAAGTTCTTTCCATTTCGGTTCTGCATAAGAGGTTTGATACTCAAGATTATCTCTCTCTGCTGCCCCTCTCTAAAAGGGAGTAATTTTGGAACAAACTCTGTGTCTAGAGCATCTTCATTTTTAAAGAGAGTTTCCTCATCCCCCAATATCCCATCAAATAAGTTCATAACCTGGAATTATCTAGTATATTATTTAAGTTTTATTGTAGTGCAGAAATCATTTATGTACTTTTATCTTCTTAAAACCAGTGTATGGGTGCAGAACTTTAGGTATATCTACTGAGCCGTCTTTGTTCTGGAAGTTTTCAAGAATCGCGACAAGTGCCCGAGAAGTTGCAATCACAGTATTATTTAGCGTATGTGCATAATATTTTTCTTGGCCATCTGTTATTTTGATATTCAGCCTTCTTGCCTGTGCTGCTTCCATGTTGGTTAGTGAACAGATTTCATAATACTCTTTTCTTACCGGAGACCATGCCTCCAAATCTTCTGATTTTGCTTTCAGATCTCCTAAGTCTCCTGAACAGCACTCTAGTCTGCGTGTAGGGATTCCTAGTTTTTTGAATATTTGTACAGATAGCTTGCTCATTTCTTCATAATATTTGTATGAGTCTTCTGGTTCACAGATTACAATCATCTCTTGCTTGTTAAACTGGTGTGTCCTAAAGAGCCCTTTTTCTTCAATTCCGTGTGAGCCTATCTCTTTCCTAAAGCACATAGAGTATCCTGTTAGTTTTATTGGGAGTTTATTTTTATTTATGATTTTGTTTATGAACATTCCAATCATTGGGTGTTCGCTTGTTGCAATAAGATACAAATCCTCGCCCTCAATTTTGTATGACATTGCCTGTATTTCTGCGTGAGAATAAACACCAGAAAGAACATTTTCTCTTATCATGAGCGGCGGTTCAATATAGTCATATCCTTTTTTAACCATAAAGTCTCTTGAAAAGTTAATAAGTGCCATGTTTAGTAATGCAATATCTTTTTTAAGATAATAGAATCCTTTGCCAGATGTCTCTGCAGAGGTATCAAAGTCCAGCATCCCTAATGCTTCCCCGATTTCAATGTGATTTTTAGGCGTAAATTCAAACTTTTTTGGTTTGCCTATTTTTTCTATCTCTACATTTTGCGTAGCATCTTTTCCTTTTGGGACAGATTTGTGGATTATGTTAGGAATAGCCAGCATTATTTCAGTCATTCTCTGTGTATGCTTTTTTGCCTGCTCTTCTGCTTTTGCTATCTTGTCAGGTATTCCTTTTACCTCTTTCAAAACTTTGCTGGCATTTTTCCCTGCTTTTTTGAGTTTGTTGATTTCCAGACTTAATTTGTTTCTCTCAGCTCGCAGGTTGTCAATCTTTTGCTTTAGTTCTCTCCATTTCTTGTCTGCTGTGATTGCTTCATCAACTAATTTAATCTTGTCTTCCTGGAACTTTTTCTTTAGATTTTTCTTTACCAGCTCTGGTTTTTCTCTTATGAGATTTATGTCAATCATATTCTTAATTCATAGCTTATGATATATATACTTTTCTGTGTAGTGTGTGCATAGCACCTAGCGAAGTTCTCAAGTACACAGTCTATTTAAAACAAATCTGAGCCTAATCAACAACAGAAGCAAAACGAAGCGTACTATGCACATACTATATGTCATAAAGTTTATATATCTAATAGGGGATGTTAAAATATATGGGTAGTGACCGGTTAGAGAGACGTACTAGACAGTTTCTAAAGCAGGGCGAGTATGACAAATACTTGCAAGAGCTTAGCGTAGATAAGGATAAGAACACTTTTGTTTGCGACATTGCTAATAATGTGGTGCGTGCTGTTCGCGCAACAGATATGAAAGAACCTAAGAATTGTGTTCGTGCCTGCGATTATGTGTGGGCTGCCCCGATTGATGAGATTCCTGAGCATGATAAACCCTATGTAATAACAAAATTAATGTACTGGCATAATCGCCAGCGTTAAGCAGCAAGATATATTCTTACTTTTTCTCCATACTTTTGTGAATTAGTTATTGCTTTGCCCAAAGGATTATTTTTCTTCAACCGTATAACTCCTTTTTTGCCAATGTTAAATGTTGCAAGATATTCTTTTTCAACAAACAAGTCTACATCTTTTCCTTTTAGTTTCTCTCCTAAATAGATGTCAATGTATTTGCTGGTTATATCAATATCATATTTGAGTTCTTTTCCTTCTGGTTTGCCTTGTTCCTCTTCCCCTAACTCTCGTATGTCTAGGCCAATACCTAGCGTCTTCTCCAATTGATTAACATTTTTGCCTTCTTTTCCGATTATTCCTGCAATGTATTGCTTTGGCACGTACACTATTGCTTTGTGTTCAGAAGGAACCTCTACTTTTATGTCGTCTGTGAATTTCTGGAGTGCTTTTTCTACTGCATTTGCTGCTAGTTTTTTAGCTCCAGTCATGCTTTCTGCCTGTTCTGTTACTGGAACAACCACAGTCTCTTCACCATAAGAATATATTTCTGCCATTGCTTGATTTGTCTCAAAGTCAGAGATAACAATTACTGGTCTTGCAAGGTCTGCTTCTGTCATTCCAGAAGGTACTTTTACCATCATCTCTATTGCAAGAACTTTATTGATTTGTCCGTGTTTGATAAATACTAGTGTGTCAATTACGTGAGGTATAACTCCTAATTCTAGTTTGCCGATAAATCTCTGTATTGCATCTAGAGGATTTGTTCCATGGATTACCCCTACCATGCCAACTCCTGCAAGTCTTAAGTCTGAGTAAAGCAAAAAGTCTGGCGTGTTTCTCATTTCGTCAAATATTGTATAGTCTGGTCTAGATAACAATAAAACATCATGCACTTCTGCCGGCGTGCCTCTGCTTATTGCTAATTGTGTTATTGTATCTGGCAAAACCAAGTCTCTTGGAGCCTCAACTGTCTTGACTATTTTTTGTTGGTCGGCAAAAAACTCAGATAGCGCCTGTGCAAATGTTGTTTTTCCCTGGCCAGGTGCTCCTGCAATTAATATTCCTTCTGCTTGTTCTGCAATTCTTTTCTGCATCTTCTCGCTTATTTTGTAATCAGCCAGAGTTAATTTTTTGATTGGCTTGACTGCAGTGATTTCCCATCCATCTGAAAATGGCGGGCGGGTTATAACTATTCTATATGGTCCAAGCTGCACTATTGTGCTGCCCTCTCTCTCAATCTCTAAGAATCCGTCAGCTCTGGATCTTGTCTCTTCTATTATTTCTTGGCTTATCTCTTTTACTTTATCTGAAGTCAGTTTTGTTTTGGCAAGCTGTACAAATTCCCATTTACCAGGTGTTCCTTTTTTTGCCATTGGAACTACGTTTTCTCGCAAATGCACAGACATTGTGGTTGCATCAAAATAACTCTCTAGTTTGATTTTTTTTCTAGGTCCTGTTTCCATTGGCACTAGTATTACTTTCATGCCTTTTGCAATTCCTACTTTTGCCTGTACTTTATCAGAAGTTATTAGTGTTGCATCTTCATCCCATGCAAGCTGTCGAATCAATGCGTCTATCTCCCCTGTTCCTGCGTATTTTATTTCAGAGCCAGTTGGTCTTTTTCCGCAGATTCTTAGTTTGATTTTGTTTTTGCCTGCAGATTCCTGTATCTGTTTTAGTTCATCAAGCCCTATCAGTCCTGTTGATCGTCCCTGGTTTGCTTGGTGTTCTAGTTCTGCAAAGACTGCTTCGTGGAGAAGTATTTCTTTTCCTTTTAGTTTGCCTTGTTCTATTTGTTGCCGTAATGCACCTTCTATTATTACAGAGGTGTCTGGTACTATTTTTTCATTAGCCATTTGATATCACGCTTCCTATGAATTCTTTTTTATCTAGATATTTTTTTATTTGTTTTAGTTTGCGGCCGTTCATCACAACCACTTCTAACTTTAGTTTTTCTGCATGTTTGCTTGCCACTGGATCAAAAGGTGTGTTCATGCCATAAGTAAAGTCTGGCGGTATTATTCTTCTGTATTGTTTCCAGGTTAGTTTCTTCATTGGCTTTGCAAATGTATGCGTTCTTGGGTCTTTGTTATAAACATAATCTATATTTGTAAGGTTTAGTATCTTTTTGGTTTTAAATGTTTTTGCCAGCATCACTGCGTCATAATCACTGCTGCTTCCTGGCTTATAGCCTGCTGCTAAAACAATTGGTTTGGCAGTCTTTGGTTTTTTTGTTGGGTCTGTTATTATTTTATTGTATGTTTTGTCTTTGAATATTGTTTTAATCAGCTGTGCATTTAATATGGTTGCGTTTATCCCCAGCCAGTCTAAATCATCTTTCAAAGCCCCTTTTTCTATCTCTTTTGCAGAATTTGCATATGTTCTGGCAGTGCTTCCTCCCCCAGTTACTATAACAAATTGGTATTTGTCGGCATACTCTAGAATCAATTTCTTGAAATCCATCAAAAAGTCTGTGTCTACCTTATCTGGCACAATAATTGATCCCCCTAAGCTTATCACCAAAATTTCTTTTTTTACCATTTTTTTAAAACGCCGCGGATGGGATTTGAACCCATAAATCCCGAAGGAAACTGGATTAGCAATCCAGCGCAGTACCAGGTTGTGCCACCGCGGCATACTTGAATATGACTAGCTAGATGTTTATAAATCTTACCAAAGAATCAGTGTTTGTGCAGGGCATATCCGATTCCTACGACTAATACCACCAGCAGTATTATTGCGATATATGGCAGGGTTTTACGGGGTTTTATTGGTTCAGGCATAGATATTATGCCGGTTGGAGCTTCTTGCAATTTTCTATTTTTAATCTCTTTTTTTATTGTTTCTGTTATTGATTCGTATTTTTGCTCTTCATTTAGCAATAAATCTTTGAATTTTTCAGGCACTTGCATTGGCTCTATCTGCAATTCGTCTTGAGGAGTTGTATCATCATATGCGTTTCTACTGGAACTGCCGCCCCCTCCTCCGCCAGCACTTCCAGAAGCTGCTCCTTGGGCCACCCCAAATCCAGATAAGCTGTTGACTGTGCAGCTCAATGTTTTTGCGGTTTTGTTTATTGCGGTTTGTTGTTTTTGCCAGGCACTATTGCAGGTTTTGGCGGTCATATTCCAATTGTTACATTTGTTTATGTATAATTTGTTTTCATTTGTGTAATGTGTTCCTTGATAGCTTACAGTTACGACTGCAGTTGTTATATTCAAGTCAGTTTCTGCTGCAAATATTCTCAGCATCTTTCCTGATGCGCCAGTCGCATCCAGAGATACGCGATATGTATTGTTTTTGCTTAAAGACAAGTTGTCGAACCTTATTTTGCTGTCAAGTGTATCACACTCAATTTGTAAGTCATATGTTCCGGGGGTAAGTAGGTATGTTATGTTTGATGAATTTGTGTTATTTAATGCGACCCTGCTGCCTGTTCTGCTTCTGTAGATAGATATTGTTTTTGTGCTGTTTGCCTGTGTCATCAGGTTAAGTAAAAGAGTTACTCTGATTCTGTTTTTTGTTGTTGTGTAATTTACCAATACATCGCTTAAGGAAGGTGCTGCAGAACCTTCTGTCTCTAATTCTGTCTTATATTGGAAATACTGCTGCGCAGCTGCAATATTTGTAGAAGGATTGGTATTCATTGTACTCCAATTAGACCAGATTATTCCATCATCAGATGTTCTTCCTAGCATAGATACATTTGTGCCGTTTAATGCAGATGAGGTCCATGCAAAATAATTCCAGTCACTGGATTGGCCAGAATCTATTGCTTCAGAAGTATACGCTCCTTCTGACTGCTCTGTCTTTATTGTCAGGTTGTCTATTCGCATTGTTCCTGATTCCCAGTCAGTTATAAAATCGCCTATGATTGCAGTATCCTCATCAGTTCCGTTTACTACAAGAGAGACTGGAATTGTCGCCATTTCAATCATTTTTCCGCTTGTCAGGTTGCGTATCAAGAATATATAGTGAGAGCTTGTTTTTCTTACTTCATGGCCATACCATGCCCCATAAGTAAATGGTGCTGCTGTTGCCGCAGCTGCAGTCCATACGTCATTTGCGCCATCCCAGTATTTAACACCGCCTGTGCTGTTTTGATATTCAAAGAGTGTTCCGCTTAACGGGCCTAGATTTAATGGGACTATTGCCAGTTTGAAAGAGTTGATTACTTTTGTGTTGTTTGCAAGAATAGGCATTCCTTTTTTTAGAATTCCAATTGTCACAAGTCCCGGATTTGCAACTCCTGTTACAGTATCTGTTGCTGCTGCAGTGCTTATTATGTAATTTGCTGGAAGAGGATTTGTATTTGATAAGGCGGCTGCGTCTGTTGATTCATTGGTGGTGTTGAATCTTGCAACTCCTGGCCAGTTCATGCCTGCAGAGCCTTGAATTATTATGTTTCCTGTTCCTGTTAAGTGTGCAGTCCAGTCATTCATATAGCCCAGTTCAGTTCCATTAGTTACATTTACTTGTTGTGAGAAGGTGGTTTTTCTTTCAGTGTAATTTTTATAGCTTACCAGTTCCCACGTGCTGTTTAATTCTGTGACTGCTTGCGTTATTGAATCATATCTTACAAATCCATCGACGATTATTATTATATCTCTATCTGGGTGGGGGATGTATTCCATCACTCCTCCGCCTGTGCCTGGCGGGCGTGTGACTAATGATTGTTCTGTCCATGTAAGTGAGCTAGAATTAAAATACCAAGTATCATTATGCGTGTTTACATTTGCTGTGCTATTGTCATATACTGCTCCACCAAAAAATACGATTGCTTTTTTCTGAGGGTCATAGACTGGCGTATCCATGTATGTTCTTGGTGCTGGCGCTCTTGATAATCCTGTTATGTTTATGAGTGTTTGTGCTGATTTGTTATATATCCAGGTTTCATTGAATTCTGTCCATGGCGGAGAATCTGAATTTGAGCCTCCGAAAAAGAGATATATTTCATTGTCTGGGTCATATGCAGATGCCATTACTTCGCGCCCTACTGGCCCGTTTGTTCCAAAAGACTTGTTTGTCCAGGTGTCGCTGGTGTGATTATAAAAGAAAATATATTCATTTCCATCAGACATGTTTGCAAGTACTACAAATACATTGTCTGTGTTATCATAAAGCGCGGCTCTTCTTGTAACCATATTTGGTGGTGATGTAACGTTTGTATAGGTCCATACTTTGTTTGAATTATTGTAAAACCATACTGCATCTTGATTTGTTGATCTTTTTCTTGCGTATGTTACAATTAATTTTAAAGAAGAATCATATCCTGCTGTAGGTAATTGTTCTGCAAAGTCCGGAGCATTTGTTAACATTGCTGTCACGTCTGTCCAGGTTTTAGTGTAATAATCATATGTCCAGGTTATGTTAGGATACAGGTTTGTCGCCCCTACGGTCATGTTTTGTCCGCCAAAATACACTGCTTCATATGTTATTGGGTCATATATCAGCGCACCTTTTAATGTTAAAGGCGGTACATTTCCCTGCGTGATGTCATTCCATTCTTGCACTGTTTGTGATGTTTGGTTCAGCTGAAGAACTCCAGTATTGCTTATTTTTGTGTTATTATGCGTTCCTCTATTCCAGGATGCAAAATAATAATCATTATTTCCCCAGTCAGAGTTTGAATAATTATTGTATGCAACACAATTCCATCTCACTCCTGCGTCTCTGTAATTGTATGGTTCTGTAAGATTATAGTTGAATATTCCTGTTCCTTGTCTGCCGCCTATATTCTGCGTTTCAATTAATTGCCATGTTCCATTGAAATCAGAATATAATGATATGTTTGTCAAGTATGATCCGTTTTGTGTTGTTGCAGAGCAGTTGAATGTGACATTGGTCATGCTAATTGACCAGTTTCTGTTAAGAGGATAATTTAATGTTACTGTTGGGTGAGGTTCTGTGCTATAATTTATCTGGACTTGTTCTAATGTTGCAGATTGGCTTGTGTTAGAGCCATTGAATATCACTCTGTATTGGAAATATTGTGAATTTAGTGCAGGAAGATTGTTTTTTGCGGTCCAGTTTGACCAGTTTACAGAATCTTGCGATACTCGGTATTCAAATGTGATGTTAATTTCTGGAGGGCTTGTTGAAGTGTATGTTATGTTAAGCCAGTTTGCAGGCATGTTTGCATTCATTACTCTTGATATGTATGTTCCATAGTCAGTAATAGACCAGTCAGCAGTGTATATGCCTTGTATGCTGCTTGCTTGGTTGTCATATCTTGGAAATAATAATCTTATTTTATTGCTTTCCGGGTCATATGTAGAATCATAATACAGCGGCGCGTTTATAGAGGAGTTTGTTTTTTTAATGAGCCTGCTTGCTTGTGTAAAATTATTGTTTGCATTGAATTTGCCTGCAACAAAGTTTATCTGGAATGGTGCAGCAAGTGTTTCAGTGTATAACCAGGACATCGCAATATATCCATCAATGTTTTGAAGCCTTGGCCAGAGAGAGTGGCTAGAATTGCTTGAATTGGTCAGTATCCATGTGCTGTTGCTGCAGTCTTTATTGCATACTCCTCTATATGTGTTCCATACTGTGTTTACAATGCTTGTTGCATAATAAAAATTATTTGAAACAGGGTCATAAACTGCATCAGATACTCCTCGTGTCATCATGCTGCCGGACAATCCGGGGAAATATGTTTCAGTATAATTTCCTCCAGTGAGGTTTGTGCGTATGTGAGACACATTAGTTCTGCCTCCGCCCGCATGGTCTGTTATGAAATAAAGGCTGTTTGTTGTTTTATCTAGGAATATGTGCGCAGCAACAAAATCATTGCTGTTGTTTATCGCAGAACCCTTGAATGTTTTGCTGTTTATATCATATTCTCCAAGCCATAAGTCATTATCTTTGATGTACGTGATATATATTGTATTTGTCCGGTCATCTATTGCCATGGCAGGCAGGAAAATATTGTCTTGTGTATAATTTGTCAATTGTTGTTCTGTCCAGTTTCCCCCACTTGTATTCATTGTTCCAAGCCATAATTGGTCTGTATTTTGTTGAGCATCTCTGCCGCGATAAATCACATATACTTTATTATTGTATACTTGTATTGCCGGCTCTATTCGATTATATGTTGCATTTGTTCTCTTTGAGGAGCTCCATCCAGTATTGTCGCTGTTAAGTTGAGCAGTCCAGATTTGGTTAGTTCCGATTCCATCATCTTCTGCCCAGGCATAAAAAATTTTTTGAGTGGCATTATTATAATAAACATCCATATTGGTATCAGTAGAGTTTGGATTCATGACTCTCTCTACTATGTTGGTGAATAAATTGCCTGTTGTGATTAATTGCCCATTCTGTATTTCAATGCCGTTTTTTGTACCTAAATCCCAGTTAGAAAATGTCCTGTTGCTTGGCGCAAATGCGCTGTTGCTTCGGTTGTTTTGTGCAAAACAATTCCAGGCAATCCCTGCATCTAAGAAAGTATTGTTTTGTTCATAGTCTCTTGTGAAATTTCTAGTGTTTGTTTTTCCGTGCATGCCTTTTGTTTCTTTGCTAGACCAGCCAGAACTTGAATCGTATAAAGTCATATTCATTAGTCTTCCTGCATAAGTAGATGCATTGCAGATTAAGGTGATATTATTCAGGTCTGCATTGTTAGTGTTGTCTGCTGGTGAAAGCAGGCTCACTAGCAGTCCAAAATCATAGAATACAGTCACATTCCATTTTCTTGTGCTGTTGCTGTCATTCATTTTTGCAGTCCGGTTTGCATATACAAAGAATTCATAAGTTCCGCTTTGGGTTGTGGCATTTACCCAGAACGTGATTATTTGGCTTTGATTTGCAGATAAATTTACCTGCCGGGGGTTGCTTTCATTTGTCCAGAACGGACTTCTTCCTTTAATTGTTGATATTAATCCTTTTGAAGGGCCGTAATCTATTGTTAAGGCAGGTCCGCCAAGACTTTGAGTATGTTCTCTATCATCAAAAACCCAGTAATTTCCTGGTTCTAGGCCGTCTAAGTTTGTGACAGAGTTTATATTTGTTCCTATTGGCAGAGTTGCAGATTCTATTCTGAAAGTTGCGTTTACATATCCTAAGTCTGCTGCTTTTTGCACTAGTGCAGTTACGTTATGGCAGGACCAGCAGCTACTGGTGCCGCACGTACTCGTGGTATTTACTGCAATTATTTTTTGCTGACTGTTCAATGTTGCTGCGTTTGAGCTTTCATCCCAATGGTCGCTTTGGTTTATCAGCCATATTTGTTTTACAAATTCTGTTGTCTCTGAGTCTCTGTTAAAAAAGCACATTGTTGCATTTAATATGTTTTTATGATGTATTTCTGTTGGCAGTTCCCATCTTATTTGGCCGCCTCCATTGCCGCCAGTTCCAGCAGTTCCGTATTTTACGTCTGCGGTGTCATTATTTTCTGTCAGGTTGATTCTACGTATTGTAGGGTCTAGACTTACATTTATCATTCCGCAGTTTGATGGTCCTTTGCAGCTTACATTCACGATGACCTTAAACCATTCATTGTGAGTCACATTAGTGTCATTAAGAGGGTGTATTAAATCAAGGCTTATGTTGCTCGCAGAAACAGTAGGGATTTGCAGGAAAAATAAAAAAATTCCTAAAAAGGTTATTACTGCAATAGCAACCTGTTTTAATATAAATTTCACTGTTTCCCCTCTTTTTTTATGTATACTAAATATATGCTAGACGATACTTAAATTTGTATATTGCCCATATATAAATGTTTTTGTTAAGAAAGCTTTATAAATGCGCCATAATTCTTAAACATCACTATAGCGGGGTGGGGCAGCCAGGAGTGCCCGGAGTGATTATCCCGCAGGTTTAGGCTATGAGATAATCCCGGAAGGCTCATAAGCGCTCTGAGATACCCTCAGGTCGGTGGTTCAAATCCACCCCCCGCTATATACTTTTTTCTTTTTATTTTTCGTAAATATTTTGGGTTTTTAACAAATAGTCACAAGTCACTGGACAAGTTGTCATAGCATATTTAAGCATAAGTTTATTGGAGATTTATATGCTGGATAAAGATAAATTAGTCACAAATTGTTTAAGTAACGCAAAAGAGTTTGCAGAATTTATAGGGATAATGCTTGGCGATGGATCTCTAAATAAATACAAATTAAATAATTTTTATCGTCTGAAAATAACATTGGATTCTAGAGAAAAAGAATATGTT
>JAHWHT010000068.1 GCA_019323135.1 Candidatus Woesearchaeota archaeon | reverse complement strand
TGCATGGCTTTTTTCTGGACAGCCATTGCTTTATCAGGAAACTCTTTTAGTTCTTTAGCCTGCTTTTGCAGATCTTTGATTTCGCCTTTTAATTGCTTCATCAATGTTTGATTAGTTGCAAACTTGTAAATCAATACAATAATCAAAGAAATCAAAAAAGACATAATCATAATAGCAAAAAAAGGAGACAAGTTCAATAAAGGGCCAAAAACAAAATTCAATACTGGATCAAGAAAACTGAAAAATCCCATTTATACATCCGCCTCTGTTGTTCTAATACGATTTTTTATTTTCATTATGAACCTCCCATGAATTTTCTCATCATAGGATTCATATCCATCATGTGCTGTTTTGCAATCTCTTCATATAACTTGTAAATAATCATAACAGTAAGCAATAAACCTGTTCCAGAAGTCAATGCACCAGAAACATCTGCGGCTGCTGCCAGAATACCAACTGCAATTGCGCCCATTATTGTCAAAGGACCAATATATCTTTGCAGTAATCTTTCTAGAACTCTTTCATCTTTTCTAAAGCCAGGAATCTGCAGGCCAGAAGACATAATCTGTTTTGCTTGAGATTTTGCATCCATTCCAGAGGTCTGAACCCAGAACCATGAAAAAATAACACAACCAATAAGCATAATTAATACATAAACACCTGCGTGCCCAACATCTGAAAAACTCAAACTGCCTCTGATTGCCTTACCAACAATATTAGGGGAAGCAACCCATGCAACAAGACCTGTTGCAGGATTATTGCCTGCAAAAGTACCTAGAAGAGGAAGACCCCAATTCTGAAGCAATCTAGCCCATAATTGAATATTAGCCAATAAAGCTGCAACTAAAATAACTGGAATGTTAGATGTATACATAAAACTCAGAGGCCATCTTATGCCGTGGCCACGCACTCGTCCAAAACTCAGAGGAATCTCTACTTTCATAGCCTGAGAATAAACTGCCATAACAAAAACAACAATAGTAGATATAACGCCTGCAAACATTAATAGAGCTGTCTGCGGATCACCTGCAGCTAAGCTCTGGACTAAAGCAGGAATTGCGCCAGTAGCAATAGAAGGATTAGTAGGAGAAGGCAGAGGACTCAGGGCCCGAATAAAGATACTTTGAGAAACACCTGCTGCAATAAACAAGCTAACTCCCGAGCCAAAGCCCCACTTGCTAACAACTTCATCCATAAACATAATCAATATACCGCCTAGGAATAATTGAAACACTAATACTAACTCTAATTGAAAATAAAGCGGGGTGCCTGCTAATTCAGCAGCAGGAGCTAAACCACTCATGAAAACATAAATTCCTGCTTCAAATAAAATAAAGAAAACTGCACTTATCTTTTGAACACCTTGAAACGTTTGTCTTCCTGCCTCCGATGTAAGATCAAACTTTAATATACCTGAACCATTCAATAGCTGCAATACGATAGATGCAGTAACAATAGGGCCAATACCTAAAGATATAATAGAACCAAAACTAGCACCCAATATAATAGATAGTAATTCAAATCTCTGCAGAGCGTTCTGGCCTAGTCCAAATAAAGGAACCATACCTAAAACAAAAAACAATATTAGAATAATGCCAGTCCACTTTAATTTTTCCTTGAAGGAAAGACGTTTTTGTGTAGGGCCTTTAACTTCAGGAAGATTATACAATACTTTTTTGAAAAAACTCATTATTCTTTACCTTTCTCTTTTGGTTCAGGAGCTTTAACTTGTTTTTTAGCAGGCAAAATAACTTCTCCGCCAGCAGCTTTGACTTTTTCAATAGCTGATTTTGAGGCGAATTTGACAGTTATCTTAAATTTCTTAGTAACTTTACCTGTTGCAAGCAATTTATCAATACCTAAATCCGTAAGATTAATGGTGTAAATATCTTTTTCAAGGACTGCGGCCTTATTTTTAACAAAGGTCTCTAGCAATTCTTCTACGCTACGCAAATTAACAGTGTAGTGATCTGCAAAACCTTTTGATTTAAATCCTCTTTTACCAAAAAATTGAATAGTCCACGTTCCTTTCTGAGGCATCTTACATTTACCTTTCTTACCAGTACCTGCGTTACCTCTACCGCCTCTGTTGCCAGCGCCTCTGTGTGTTGAGCCCCAGCCGCATGAATTAGATCCGTTATTTCGTGAACTCTTTCTTCTTTTTTTAGCAGTCATTATAACATCCTCTGAATCAAATCATTAATTTTATCTTTACGATAACCATATGCTCCACCTAGCTTAAAAGGGATTTTTGTACCTTTTCTCTCAAAACCACCTTTTGGAGGGTGTAGAGCAAAATATTTGCCCTTTTTTCTTTTTTCAAGCAATTTAATAGTTTCATCTGTGATTTTGCCCCAAGTAATAAGATGCTCAACTTTTTTAATCATGCCTCTGAATTCTGGTTTGTCTTCGATAACAACACAATTAAATTTTTTATTCAAATGCAGCATCTTCATAGTATCTTCTACTTCATACTTAACTCTGACTGGGCCTTTAATCCGAATAATAGCGAGTTTACTCATTCTGTATTTCCTCGTTCTTTGTGTCTGTAGCTCTTCCTTCAGCAATACCTAGAGCAGCATATCTGCTTGGGTGAACTTTAACTTTCATCAATTCTCTCAAAGCTTTCATACAAGCTTTCACAAGATTTGTTTTGACGCGAGTTTGTCCAAAGGTCTTACTCCAGACATCTTTGATGCCTGCAAGTTTCAGAATTTTTGCGCATTCTGGTTCAATACAGAGGCCTTTACCTTTAGGCGCAGGCATTAATTTAATTTTTACAGAACCACACTTACCTTCAACTTCAAATGGAATAGAGTGAGGCGTTTTACAGCCGCATTCCCAGCTGCCGCAACCTCTTCTAATCTTGAAAACATTAAGTTTAGCATTCCTTGTTGCTTTTTCACGTGCAGGAACAGTATCTTTAGACTTACCAGCACCACCGCCGATATATCCGTCTTCAACACCTACTGCTGCAAAACAAGTAAAACTAGGATTATTACCTTCTGGAGTCTTTTTCTGAGTCTGCTTGAAAATTCTTCTTGAACCGCCGCCAAACTTACCTTTGGATTGGCCTACAAGCAAAAGCTCTTTTTGCAATCCAGGCAACAATACATCTGTGATTTCTGGTTCAAGAATCTTAATTCCTGCATCTAGTACTTGATTAATGTCAGTTATTTCGCCAGATTTGACCATCTTGCCAGTAGTAGTCTTAGGTTTCCATCCTTCAACATCTACAGAGATTGATTTGTCTGGGACAGCATCTTCTACCTTAGCAGGGACTTCTAAAACTTCTTTCTCTACTTCGATTTTTTCGTCCTCAACTATTGGTTCAATTTTTGGCGTGGCCTTTTTTTCTTCTTCAGTCATTTTTTAGCACCAATCTTAGCTTTTATCTCATCAAAATGAGTTGTGATTTTTTCAGGATCAAAACCTTTCTTAATATAAGTAGCAAACTGCTTATCATATTTTTCCTTATTTTCTTTAAGTGATTTAGCGTAATTTACAATATGTTCTCCTTTAATTCTTTTTTCATCAGGGAAAACTTTGCCTGAATGAGGAACATCAAGACCTGCGTCAACAGCACCTTTTAGTGATGCAAACAAAGAACCTTTTTTGACACTGCTTTGCATACCTAAATCCAAGATGCAAGATTTGATTTTCTTTTCTACTGCCTTTTTTCCAAGCAAGTAGCCGCAAAGGTAACTTGCAGGCAGGTTATTGTTGCTTGCTTTCCATCCCAACTTTTGGATATCGTGAGCATGCACAGACAATAAAACTTTATCTCCTGCTGGAGAAAACTGTACAATTTGCAGCATAATGTTTTTCAAGCTCTTACGAATAATAAGTCTAGGCATATTTGCTTTAACAAACCTTATTCTCATTTTATAATCGGTTTTTCCTTCTCTTTTCCGTCTCTTGGCTACTGTGTTTCTGCTCATTTTTCTTTTACCAATCCTTTCTCTTTAATGAATAGTTTAATGTGACGAATACTTCTGAAAAATCCGCCTTTGGATTTCCTATACAGCTCCCAAAAGCATCCTGTGATTAACAAATCTTTATCTTTTAGTTCTTTAAGGAATTTTCTTTGTGCACGCACAGAGCGCATCCAAACCAGTTTAGGATTTGCACGAGCAGAAAACTTACCTTTTCTAGAACCGCCGCTCTTTTGACGACCTTTTCTTTTCTGCTGCTTGATTTTTTTAGAGCGTGCTTTTGAAATGCCTTTGACTGGCTTTTCTTTTATGACTCCCTGCTTAATCAAAACCCGGACGTCTGCTTTGGTTATTGCTTCTTTAACTTCGGTCAATTTATCAGGATCCAAGTGAACCCTCTTTTGAGAGCATTTCATTGCATCTGCTGCGATTCTTTTCTGAAGTTTCATTGTTCCCTCTTAGTCAAGACTTTTTCGAGTTCTTTAGTTTGTTTTTTCTTAGCATCTTCTGGAGATTCTTTTGCTTCTTTCTTCTTCTTTTCTTCTGCTTTCTTTTCTTTTTCTTTCTGTTTTGTTTCTTTTTCCTTAGCAGTCTTCTCTTTTGCTGTCTGTTTTTTCTTTAAGCTTTCTTGAACAGTGTTCAAGTAAGCGTCAACGTCTTTGATATTTATTACTTTGATGGCTAGTTCTTTTGCCTTTTTGACAATCTCAACTTTTTTCCGAGTGCCAACTTTTGCTGAAATAATTGCTGCTTGTTTTGTCTTGTCAATACCTGATAAATCAGTCAGATTGCAGACTAGTACTGGCATTAATCCAGACTTGTGCAAGTGCTTGACTTCTGCAGGACTACCATAACCTACTTCTAAGGTAGCTCTGTGGCCCTGGAAACCATGTCTCATTTTGCTATGCAGACCTCTTGGACCTCTCCAAGAATTTTTGTTAACAGCTTTTTTCTTGTGATGGTCTTCTCTAAGATAAGTAGGTTTCTTGCTCTTTATCTTTTTTCTAAGCTCTAGTTTTTCTTTCATTTTATTGGTTTGCCTGCTTTCTCAGTAATGTAAATGCCGTCTTGGAAAACTCTCAAATCGCGACCGCGTATAGTTGTAATCAATTCGATTTCAGACGCAGTGTTTCCTGCAAGTTCTTTATCAATTGATTCAACAATGACGTCTTTACCGTCAACTTTGACAGTGACGCCTTCTTTAATTGTAAATTTTCTTGGAACTTTCTCTCCCAAAAAATTCTTAACAATGAAATCCTTGCCACTCATACTAACGTTCATAGGAAAGTGGCTGGCACAGACCTTAAGTTTGTAAACCCATGGTTCTTGTACACCCTTCATCATGTTTCTCAAATGAGCT
>JAHWHT010000004.1 GCA_019323135.1 Candidatus Woesearchaeota archaeon | reverse complement strand
CCCATTATAAAAAAACTGTATAAAAAAAAAATAAGGAAATCATAAAGATTTCCACTTCCCCAATTTAACTAGGCTTTGCCTAGTATTCTAAAAACCTTAGTTCCGCAGTGCGGGCAAACACCTTTCGCTGCTTTCATCTTGTTTTTCATGACAACTTCTTTAACATCGTTCATCTTGACCTGCTTTTTACATTTCATGCAGCGACCTTCATATTCTTTCTTTTCTGCCATTTTTGATCACCCCTTATAAATACTATACTCTTAGCAAAACATAAAAGGTATAAATACTTTTCTATTTTAGAAAGAAGGTCTTAAAGGTCTGAAAATACCTTATGCTTCTCTTTACCGCTTATTTCAGCCAAAATACGCCTTATTATAATCTTTCCAGGGTCTGGCATTAGCTTAATGCGCTTCTTTAGGTCATCAAAGCTCTCAAACGGCTTTTCATCTCGCTTCTCTAGTATCTCCCACATGTGCTTCTTACCAAGGCCAGGAAGCAGTTCTAACTGATGCATTCTAGTAGTAAGAGGCTTTGCAGTATTAAAAAATTTCACAAACTGCGCTTCGTTATTAGTGACTAAGTCCTTCACAACAAACTCCAGCTCAGTCTTAGCAGTAGAAGTTAATTTATCAATGTTTAATTTGCCAACTATGTGATGAATCTTATCTCTCTTGCCTTCACCAATGTAAATATCTTCATATGGCTGCAAGAAAACATCCTTCTTAGGAACAAGCTCTAACAAAACAAATCTGGTCTTTCCTAAAGCCTGAACAACAGGGTTCTTTTTATGACTGGGCCGCCTATCAAATGGATAGCCGTGCGGCAAGAAATCTAGTACAATCGCGTTCTCTTCTTTCAAAACCTTCTGATCCATAGGCTTTGCAAATCTTTCTTGTTCTCTTGTTTCCATGATTGCTATTCTCTTTACTTAGTAGTATTCTCATCTGTCTAAAACTATCTAAATAGACCGTAGTATATAAACTTTATGACTTACTGAATGTGAGTAACAGCCATATCAAGAACTATTTGCGTTGTTTAAACAAAATCTTCAACAATCTTTGCAATCTTGCCCATATTCTCTTTGGTTACTGTAACAGTGTAGCCCTGGAGAACAAACTTAACATCTTTCTCAGTTACTGGCTTGATATCTGCAAGCTTTGCAATGTGCTCTTCTCTCAAACGAGGTATTTTCAAACCTTCAAGCTTTTTTACAAGCTCTAGTGTTTTTTTAGAATCAGATACAATTTGGTTTAAGTAATCTTCAGTTTTTTGCGCACGGAAATTAAGTTCTTTGTTTGCTTTCTTAATTTTGCTTAAATTCTCTTTAACTTCTGCTGCAGTAATTGGAGTTTCATTTAAAACAGTAATTTTCATTTTAACCTCGCAAGATGAACAGGATGAACAATCAATTCTTTTGGCTTATTGCCATCTTTGATTTCAACTTTGTAACAAGCGCCCTGCTTTCCTTTTACAATACCATTTCTTCCATGGAATCTCAGGTGATAAATTCCTTTTTGCACAGCAGGCTCTGTCTTAAGAGTGATCTTATCGCCATCAGCATATTCTGCAAAGTACTTAGTTAAGCTGATTTTTCCTCTCTCACGAAAGTGCTTGCTCATAAGCTTTCTTGTCTTTCGCCTATAACTACCCCTTCTGTTTGCCATGAGTGTGAAGAAGTAATGTGCTATTTAAAAAGGTTATGTTTTTTAGTGCATATACTGTGCTTGATGCTCGAGGGAACGGTTAAAAATATAACTAATATTTTTTTAAATTTACTTAAAAAAACAAATTTTTTTTAAACGAAAATTGGAAATTACCGGGAATTTCCAAATTCGCTTAAAAAAACAACTTTTTGTTTAAGCGAAACATTTATATACATGCGGTCTAATACTATTGTAAAGTAAAAATAGTTTATAAGGAGTCATAATTACGTCGAGGAGGTTGAAAGAATGAAGAATTTTTTCTCATCATTGAAAGCAAAAATGAGTAGCCCAAAGTTCGATGAACTTGATGAAGAAGAGGGCTATGTAGAACTAGACTCAGATGCACTTGAGCCTAAAACAAAGATATTAGTGAGACCATTCATACTAGAAGATTTTGAAGATATGAAACCAATTCTTGACTCTTTGAGAGAAGGTCACACCATTGCATTAGTGAATATCAAACCTTTGAAAGAAAGAGATTTGATAGAGCTCAAGAGAGCAATCAATAAGCTAAAGAAAACAACTGATGCTATTGATGGCGAGATTGCAGGCTTTGGGGAAGATTATGTTGTTGTAACACCCTCATTTGCAACAATCCACAAAACAAAGCATTTGGCAGATATGGATCCGATGCAATAGAAATATTTTTAAATTAATTTATTATTCTTCTTCTTTATGGCTAAAAAAGATAAAATTGATGTGCTAAAAGGACAAATGTGTCCGATGTGCAGAAAAAAAACACTGACTCTTTCTGAAACAGAGACAGAAGTACCTTTTTTTGGAAAACTATTTGTGTTTGGAATGAACTGCGAGTCCTGCAAATTCAACAAATCAGATATAGAGGCAGCAGAACCAAAAGAACCCTGCAAATGCACGATAGAAATTAAAGGAAAAGAAGATTTGCAGATAAGAGTTGTCAAAGGTGCAGAAGCCAAGGTAAAAATACCGCACGTAGGATCAATAGAACCAGGCCCTGCATCACAAGGATATGTAACAAATGTCGAGGGCATAATCAACAAAATCAAAAAGCAGATTGAATTTGTGAAAGATAATGAGGATGATGCTTCTGCGAGAAAAAAAGCAAAAAATCTTCTTAAGAAATTGCAAAAAGTTCTCTGGGGCAATGAGAAGTTGAAAATAATTATTGAAGACCCAACTGGCAATTCTGCGATTATTTCTGATAAAGCTGAACGGAAAAAGCTTTAGGCTTAATTAACCACGTTTTAGTGACGACAATAGCGAAGCTTTAAATAGTACGACAATTTAATCTATTACAGCAATATAATAACAACAAAATTTATATACTAGACCAGTATACAAAAAGGTATATTTGAAAAAAGCGGTAAACAAAATGTACACATCGACTAACAGCGAATACGTGAGTACAAAAAGCGACGACACAGAACAAAAACTGACAATAGTTGGCAGAATATCTGACGAAAAATTAGGAGAACTGAACCTAGTAATCAAAACAGATGCTCAAGGTACGCCGTTATTACATGAAAAAACAGGTGACACAATTCCAATGGGTTTAGCAGAAGTTAATGACAACGAAACAATTTGTTATTTTGTAGAGAAAGGAAAAGTTGAAAAAACATATCACTGGGATAGCGCACCAATGTCTGACCCAGAAACAACTCCAAGAATACAACTATACAAAAGTCAAAAATTATTCTATAATATATTATCAAATCTAGTAGAAACTACTTTATGGACAGAAATTCTTAGGACTACAGATATTGATCCAAATACAGTTGACGCAGAAACTTTTGAGAAGAAAATAAATAAACTGTGTGCAGACCCAGAAAACCAGTATCTTTTTACAGCCGCAAAATCCAGATTAATCACTCAAGGATTTATGCCAGTAGACGATTCAGGACATGCATATGACTTATCTACATGTTATATTCCTAAAAATTTAAACTTGATGAACCTTATGAATGGATTGCAGTTAGACAAGCCAAAACTATTAAAAGCATTCAGAAGAGCATATGTTGAGAAAAATACTGCACGAGATGTAACTTCAGCAAAAGTATATAATAGCTTGAATGACCTAAAAGAAGAACAACCAGAAGTGTTTGTAGGTATCTATAATTATGCAGTTGAAAAAGGCTATGTACAACCATTACTATCTGAAATTAAGTTTAACAAAAAACAAAAAGAGTTCTTAGAAAAACCAGCAATTATCGATACTTGGGCTGAGATTGTGCTATGGTCAGAAAGAAACCAAAAATCTATATCTGAAATGAGGCATGGCAGTGATGCAGAAAGAAAAGCATACCATAAAATATGTACATTGATACAGAGCCCGCATTTCCAGAGCTTAAAAGACGAAAAACCAAGTTATCCTGAACGCAGAAAAAGTATGTTTAAGACTGCTCGTGCGCAAAAAGCAAAGGCACCAGCGACAATAGAAGACAAGCTTTAGATTTATTTTTTTCTTGAACAAGAATATCTAATGGGTTTACAGTGTGTTGTGCAAATGCATTTTCTAATTCAGCAGGAAGGCTAATTTCTGGATGTGATTTGATAAGATATACTTCTTTGGTGTAAACGTTATTCTCACCCATTTCTGCGTATAATATGTCACCTAATTGAGCATATGCTTCTGCAACTTCGTGTTCTGCAGGCTCACTAGAATAAATTCGCTCTATCAAGAACGCTTTACTGCCAGCATCTGCCATTAATCCAGCGCCATGATCTGCTGGGCCGCCTTGTTCTTTTGGAGCATCTTGAAGTGCTTCAATCTCATCAATAGAATCAGCTACATACAACCGCACATTATCCCCCATATTATACATTCCTACCCCCAATCATTACACCCCAATTTTTTAACTATACAGTAATTGATATTTTGATTATATAAATATTTCGGCAGTAGTAGTAGAAAAAAGTATACTGGCGTATGCGCATAGCACGCTTCGTTTCGCTTCTGCTGCTGAACTATATTCAGATTTGTTTTAAAAAAGGACATATGCTGAAAACTTCGCTAGGTGCTATGCACATACATACGACAAAAGCTTTAAATATAAGAGTAGAATCAAGATAATATATGAAAATCAAAAAAGAGACGCCAAAAATAAAGCTGGATATCAAGATGTCAGAAGAATTTTTAGATCTTAGAACAACGCAAGAGAACAGCATAGTAAAGAAATTAGAAGAAAACATCAAGCTGAGAGAACTTTCTGTTGAAAAAAGGTTCAAGAGACAGCTAGAACAGCTCTAATTCTGTAACCAATTAGTGATTAATAAGCATTAGCTTTAAATACTGTCCACTTTTAAAAATACCTACAGTAAAAGAGTGGGATGTAAAAATGAAGGTGGACACCAGAAAACTCAGAGATATGCAGAGAAAGATAGCAAAAGAAGTGACTACAACCGATGAATTTGATCTTTCTGAAATAAAGACAATCGCAGGTTTTGATGTAACTTATTTTGACAACAAAATCCTATGCGCAGCAATAGTGTATGATATCCAGAAAAAACAGGTTGTTGAAATAACACACACAATATCAAAACAACCAATGCATTACATTCCTGGATACAGAGCATTCAGAGACGGCTCTGCAATACTACAGACATACTATGGGCTTGAGAGTGAACCGCAAATACTAATGATTGCAGGACATGGACTATCACATCCCTGGAAATGCGGCCTAGCAACTTTTGTTGGTGTGGAGTTAGGCAAACCATCAATAGGTGTTGCAAAAAAACTATTAGCAGGAGAAATTGAGGATAACAAAATCAAAATACTGAATGAGACCAGAGGAGAGGTAGTGCAGACAAAAGAACATGCAAAACCACTATATGTCTCAGTTGGAAACATGGTTTCACTCAAGACCGCAATCACACTTGCAAAACAAACAAATATTTTACCGCATAAACTTCCAGAACCGCTTCATTTAGCAAGCAGACATGCAAGCACATTATTGAAAAAAGAAAGAGACAAGACAAAATGACTAAACTGACAAAATTATATGGACGAAAAGCAAGACAGGATTTTAGAATATATAAAATGAAAAAAATGGCTCCAGACCTGCCTGCAGCAGTCGAATTTCTAAATCAAGACATGACTGAAATAGAAACAGATATTGAGGCAATCATAAGAAAATCAAAAAATCAAGTCACGCTGCGAGTTATTGCACCAACAAAACAAAGAGAAATTTACAAACAAGAAGCAACAAGAATGATAAGAGATGCTTATGAACAGATACACATCAAATGCAGCAATTGCCACTTGTACCAAAACTATAACAATAACGGAGCAGCAGAATTAGACCTATGCGCAAGATTAGAGATAGAACAAAGAATAGAAAAAGGATTTGTGAAAAGAAGGGATTTGCAGGCAGTAAAAATGATGCCTCCTGATGAGTTCTGCAACAAATACGAACCAATAGGACCAGAAGAACTTGCACTTCCAAATATTGAAGAATCTGTTGCAGAAATAAAAGAATGGCTGCAGGATGCGTTAATAAGACTGAATTAACAGTCTGCGTATAGCACGCTTCGTTTCGCTTCTATTATCACTTATTTACAGATTTATTAATAAATTTATTCGGAATATGATAACTTCACCAGGCGCTATACACAGATAATTAACCAAAAAGAATATAAAACCCAATACTAATTTCTATATTAAATGAAAAAGAGAGTGACAAAAAGCATATTTAGCACAGCGATAATAGGCTGGATTGCGTGCGTATTATATATGACTGGTTTAGCGTTCTTAGTGCCATTAATATCTATAATTTTATTTCCGCCAGACTTTTTCATGACACCACCTAATCTGGGCGTACTAACACTTGTCGCAGTAGCACTAGTTGTGATTAGCGCAGTAATACTAACAAAATGCGGGAAATCATTAGGAACAACCTTGTTTTATCTTGGACACATGAGTTTTATAGTAGGAATAATCGCAGCAATATTCTTGTTCATAGGAAAAAAGCAAATAATATCTGCATTGTCATTTCTTGGCAAGCTAGAACCAGTAGCAGCAGGCTATGTAGCATACTGGGATTATTTTGTACCTAAAGTATGGGCATCAATAATCATCTATTTTGGGGTAGCTATTGCTCTGTGGGTGATTGGCGCAAGAATAAAGAAAAGAGAAATAGTGACAGGCGTTGTAAAGAATGTTTATGGCGGAAGAGCCAGAATTGTTAGATAAATACTCAATCTTATGGCAAATTTTAAATACTTTCCAAAACTCACTATATAAACAGGTGGGATTGTGGTTAAATTTGATTATTCGTTAGATGTTGGTGAATCAATAAAGACAGACGAAGTGCTAAAAGAAAAGGCAAAAGAAGCACCAAACTGTGGCTGCGGTGCACCTAAAAAAATAGTAAAGCTTTCTGATGAAGACAAAATAAAAGATCAAGAAGAAGATATTAAAGAAAAAGAGCAAGAAACAGTAGAAGAAGAGCAATTAGAAAACGTTCCAGAGACAGAGAAGAAGGAAGAACCTGAGAAGGAAGAAAAAGAAGAGAAAGTAGAAATAAAGCCAATAAGCTTTGAAAAAGCTAAACTGGTCTCAGATTTTACTGAAGAACCAAAAAAAGATGCTGAAGAGACTAAAAAATCTGCAGAAGAACCTACTGTAACAGAAGATACTGAAGAAGAGATAGAAAAACCAGAAGAAGAAGATGAAAAAGATGTAAATGAATTTCTGGATGACAGTTTTAGCAAAGAAGCAAAAAAGTACGAGCAATTTAACAACAATAAAACAAAAGTCACTGTAGAAGAGCCGGTAAAAAGATCTATCTGGCCAATAATCTTGTTAATAATTCTAATTGGAGCAGCAGCTTTCATGTATGGCTATGCAGTATTCAAAGAGCCAACAGATATTGCGATAGTTCCTGAAATAGTAAACACAGTACAACCTATTGAACCAATTATTGAAGTGCAGAACATCACAGAAAATACTACGCTGCCAGAAAAACCAGTAATTGAAGAACCAGATAATAAGACAATAGATCAAGCATTAGAATTATTTACAGCTGGGCTGAAAGATTAAACAAGATTAATTTTAGCCACATTACTTTTTGCAATCTCGCCAAATTCTGGACTCATTACCTTATAATAAGCACCAAAGTTTCTCATTGCAAGACTTGCAATATATTCATCCCAATCATAACCTCTTGCAAAAGAAATATATCCTCTACGGAAAGTAGTGTCTCTCATCTTTTCACAAGCCTCCATTTCTGGCTGGGAAAGAACAAATGCGCACAATTCAACATAAATAGAATTTCTGTAATCTTCAGGATATGGGCCAAACTTGCCGCTAAACGTCCTCATATCATCTTTTGGTATAGGCAAAAAGTCGTATGCTTGGTGTTCTGGAACAATTATTGAGTCAACATAGAACTCCATTTGACTTGGTATGTACTTTGCTTCTGCAGGAAGATCTCCTGGCATTGCAGGACGCTCAATTGCCAAACCTAAACTAGGAATAATCAAACTACGAATATCTAGAGCATTAGGAACATAAACACCCCAAGACTGCTTTATTGCATTGCCCATAGGCTCAGAAGGTACACTCTGGAAGATAATAACTACTGCGAAAAATGCAACAACAACCAAATAAAATATCTGTGCGGTTCTCATGGTCCTCTTTTTACTACTTTATTTATAACTACTAGTATATAAATCCTCCCATAAACAAAAGCAGGAATTGTGATGAACAAGGCGAAAATAACTGGGGCCCAATAACTGATGCTAATTACCCAAACAGTCAAGTAAGACAAAATAGTTAGGGAGACAAGCCAAAGCAGATATGCTGGAATCAACTGTCTAAACTTACTAACACCAATACGACAAATCTTTCTGCACCCTGCATTTGGAATCAAGGAATACGCAATTAACATAAAATACGCAATAACTGCCAAACCAATAAACAATAAAATCCTATCCATCTCAACACCAATCAAAGGTAAAAATGCAAAAGTAGAGTAAGATATCAGCCGCATAATCAAAACAATCCAAATGATGCTGCAAATAAAAGTGAGCAAAGAATATAACACAAAAAACCAAGTAAACTTTTTTACATTAACTTTTTTCAGCATCTTGTGTGCAATAAACCAAGTGAGTCCTTTGAAAATAATCCATGTCAAGAAAAAAATACCAATCAAAACTAAAAAATACTTTAAAATAATGTGATACTCTGCCATTAATTCAGGCGTCTTAAACAATTCAGGAGAAACTACAGAAATAGCATCTGCCTCGGCAAGAGAACCAACAGACTCTTGGATAAGATTCATAACCCGGAGGATAGAATCTCTTGCAGCAAGCAAAACCCAAAACTGACTGATTGTAATGGCAAGATAAAAACAAATCTCTAAAAACATTGAAAGTAAAAATAAACCTTTATTCTTTTTACAGAGCTGAAACGCGGTTTTAAGATTGGATATAAAGTTTTGTTTTTTCATTTTAATCTGCGCAGCAAGTGCTTCCTGAAAGACAATCTAATTTACCTATATCTTCATATACTTGGTCGCAACTAGTCGCACATACACCTGGACATTCGTCATCAAAGTCTGTAGAGACACAGCAAACAGAATTTTCGTCGCAATCAAATCTATAATACGGAATTTCAGTCTCAGTAGAATCGCAGCTGTTAGAGCAAAAACCATCATAATCTTCACAGGTTGCTGGAACCTGTCGCCCGCTCTTAAAAATATACGGGCTTATACAACACTGCCTGCCCGCATCACAACTAAAATCTGAAGCGATTCTTGCAATGTCGCTGCAACTACCATCACAAACACCTGCTGATTCTGAGCACGCAGACTTCACAAATTCAACCCAGTAATCTTTTGTTGCAAGTGAAACACCATTTTGGTCTGTTGCTAAAAGACCTATCCTTAATTTGCGCGCTAGACTGCTGTAAAGATTCGTATTAAAGCGGTCATCATAATTCTCGAAAAATTTAGATGCCTGGAACAAAACATTGCCATTTTCAGCATATATTGTTTCATACAGATAAGGCACTTTTAAATTAGTTTTTATCTGCATATTATATTTAATGCCTGCTTCTGCTTTTACTGGATTCGTTGGACTGGTTGATAGTTCTATTACCGGAACATTATTCTGAAATAATGTTGCAGTTTCAATCTTATACTCCCGCGCGGTGCATGTCTTTCTGCCTGAGTCATACAAGCAACCGTGAGGCATATTTTTATCGCAAATATTATCTGCACAATCTGCCGTCACATAATCTGCACAAGAATCAATTGCAGTACAAGATACTCCTGTTGCAGTTTGAAGGAAAGGTGTATCGCCAACTTGGTCTAGACCATGTAATTTTAACTTGAAAGCAAAATGACGGTCCAGAGAAGACTCTGGGAATTCAACCAGATACGCCAATGTCTTTTCTCGCTCATCGCCAAGCACATCAAGATCGAAACTGCTTGATACTGTACCTGACAATTGACCATTTTCAGGATTGTAAAACTGTACTCCGACTCCGCTTGGTGCGATTAATTCTGCAGTTACGTCTTTTGAATCATCAGTACCTTTGTTCTCTATTCTAAATCTAACGATGCCTTTCTCTTCCCAAGTAGGCATATTGTTTTTGTCTTCGCTATCATATAATGAAGTCCAGACAGAACCGCCTTGTGCAATATCATAATGATCAAAGTATAAATAAGGATCAAGCAAAATATTCTGGCCGTCTGCATCAAGATTAAAATCTAAGGTAATAGGGCCTGGTTTTTGAACAATACCTAATCTCAAAGGAATCTCTGCATCAGAATAATCTTTAGGTATTGTAATAATATAACCAAACGTCTGCTCTTTAGTATCACCAGTATTATCCAAAGTAAACATATTTGAGAAATCATCTCCTAATTCCTTTGTCTCAGGATTATAATACTGAATTTTAACACCCGGAGGACCTGTTAATTGAACACGCAAATCACGGTATGTTAAATCGCCAGTGTTTTCAATCCACAATCTCAAAGCGCCTGTTTCGCCAGGAGAAGGCTTATTGTTTTTATCTTCGCTCTTGTAATAACTAGACCAAACCATGCCTCCTTCTTCGTAATGATCAAAATACAATGGAGTGTGCAAGTCAATACCTTCCCCACTTGGAACCATATTAATGACAAATTTAAGCTCGCCAGGAAGTGTTGCTGTATCTTTTTCAGTTTCTTCTAAGTCATCGGCATTAAAGCAAGATATCTTAAATGCTGCAGATTTGCTCTGCTTTTCTCCAGTCTTAGGATCAACAGAAACTTGGCTTGTTACACGTCCATATTTATCTGCATCATATGCAGTAAACTGCGCATTCCAAGTCACAGGTTCTCCGCTTGTACAAGGATCTTTTGAAGGAGTTCCTTTTGCGTAATCCAGCAAGAACTGAACTCTGTCAGTGCCAAACAGTTTTGTGTCAATTAACTTAAATGAAATATCATAACTTTTATCAGCGTCGGGCTTGTAAATTATCTTATATGTCTCGCCGTCTTTTACTTTGCCTTTTCCATCAAATATTTTATATTTGCTTTCAGTTAAATAAGAAGCTGCCTTGCCTCTATAAACATAAACAGATAAATCGTTTCCTTGAATATCCACAACAAATTTTTCTTTACCCGGCGTGAATTTATTTTTTTCAGTATAAACAATATTTATATTGCCAATATAATCGCCAGGCTTGGCTGCAATCTTATTAGACAAAGCAATGTCATTAGACCAAATGCTTACTGGAAGCTTGCTTGCACCACCTACATTAAAGAATTTTTTCCAATTACCATCATTAGGAATCTCAACAAGCTGCTTATATCTACCATCAGTCTTTAACTGAATTGTGAAATCGTCTTTAGCAGGGTCAATCTCAGTAACAATATCCCCCTTAACATTGGTTATCTTATATCCTAAATATTTAATTCCTTGAGCCATCTCTGACTGTTCTTCAGGCATCATCTGGCTAACCAACAATTCAAACTCTGGATTTTCATTAAGAGCAAAAGTAGGGATGTCTTTTTTAGTTTTGTCGGCATGTATCAACGCATATTCATATTGCGGTTTTACTGTCTCAATCCTTATTCCGCTAGGAGATTCTCCAAACCTGCACCTGAAACTCGCAGTCAAAGCATCAAATCTGCAGAAAGAAGGCGGTTGAGAACCAACTGCATTAATGCTGCATTTAGAAGATTTAGTAACTCTCTGCTTTGTTCCAGTGTCATACCAATCATATTCAAATATTAAAGTGTCATATCTTTGTTTTGCTTGCTGAGCAGTGTATGTACAATCCAAGCTTACAAGCTCGTCTTTCTTAATCTGGCTCTTCCACGCAGGCTTACAGGTAGGAGTGATTGTAATCTCTTGTTCACCGCCTTTATTGCAGTCACATTCTCCTCCTACAAAACCGTCTGATTCAGAGCAATCAAATCCAGAGCTGCACTTAAGCTTAACTCTAGGGGTGATGTCTGCACCTGCAGAAGCCATCAGACCAAAGTGATATTCCCAAGTAGTCAGACCTCTGGGGTTAGTAATCGGATTCCATGCGATAAACCTGCTCTGACAAGGAGTAGGGCCCATTACAATTGTTTCAACAGGCACAGATGCAACACTCTGCTGAACCATTGCACTTACATCAACATTCCACTCCATTCCAAATGCAAGCAAGCACAAGCCGTGAACCATTTCTTTTTCATTAAACATTGCATTAAAAGTAGAAGTCTCACCATACCTTCCTTTAACTTCATTAGCAAGATCACTTCCTGCACCAGTCAAGATACCAATAATACTTCCAATACCTGCATCAGCACCAAGTCTTTTGCCACTTGAAGTGCCCCATTTATTTGCAAAACAACTAATGATTTCCCATAACAAATCACAAACATAAGTACTTAACAAAGCTCGACACTGGCCTTCACTGCCATCGCCAGTCAATCGAATCATGTCAACACAATTTTTGATTGCAACAGAGATTGCTCTCCACTGTTTTAGATAAGCAATTAAAGATGGGAAGCAGATACAACGGATACTATTAATTATGCCATCGCTTGGCTTGATAATATATTCCTGGTCAACAGAACCAACATGACTCTTGACTTTATCAAAAACTTCATTAGCAACAATACTGCAAGATTTTTTGCCTTCAAGTTTTGAACTGCCAACATTCTGACATAAAGCAGAAGCAAATCCTTTTTTCTGAGCCGCAGCATTGCCTTCTTTACTGAAAAACTGAGTGAGCTCTGTATCTTTTATTGCCTCTAGATTACTAGAGAACTTATACCGCTCGGATTCTTTGTACACTTTTTTATCATTCTTTATTGCGTTATTAATAACAAAAGTCTTTGCAAGATACCCTCTAAAAACTCTGTATTTGAAACTATCTCCTTTTTGAGTCGAATCAGGGAAGACAAACACCTGCATAGCATTTTCTTCTGCCTCTGAAATCTTTGGATTGAAATTAAGACCTGTCCTGACTACATCTGGGGAAGGGTTTCCTTCTGAAGTGCAGAAACCTGACAAGAAATTCAAAATATTTGGTTTGCCAATCTCATCGCCTTTGCCTGCTTTTTCAGCAGCAAGCTGGGTGCTGTGCTTTAATTCATCATACGTATCTAAATCAATAACCTCAGTAGTCCCTAAAAAGTTGCCAATGCCGCAAGCACTGTTCCACTGCCACATATAATCGATACCGCAGCATAATGGACAGGCAGGATGAAGTGAACTATTGGTGCAGTCCTCCTTAACTTGCGCCCATACGCCAGTACCAGTATAAACATCGTATAATTCCTTAACACCAATCTGATTTCCTTTAATTCCTAATTCGCTAAGCTTGTATCCGCAAATTGTATCACTTGAATAAGAACCTGCAGAAGAACTTGAAGATGTGCTGCTAGTAGTTGTAGTTGTCTGCCCTGCAATTCCTGCAACAGAAGAACCAGTTGCAAAAGCAGAGGAAACATCAACAGATACGCCGCCAGTGAGTCTTGAGCCGGATTTACAGATTTGATAAGTTTTATCACAAATCAATCCAGCCATACAATCACTATCTTCACCACATTCCTGATTAACATCTGCAAGTGACGGTGAAGGTTCATAACACTTGCCAGTAAAAGTACTGCACTTTAGATTAGACCTACACTCAGTATCTGTAAAACAAGTTTCTCCGATGCCTTGAGATCCTGGCGCAGGTTCTGAGCTAGGTGCTGAACATTTATTGAAAACATCACAAGTCAAACCAGACATGCAATCTTCTGGTTTCCAGCACGTTCCGCCTTTAGGAACAGAATGCATTGACGTCTCTTGTTCTGTGCGGACCATGCAAGTTTTGCTGAATGGATTACAGTACAGTCCAGCATCACAGCCACTGTCAGTACTACAGGATTCTCCTTCTCTACTTTTTCCTCGTTCATGAACTGCTTGTTTTTCAACAGTATAACCTAAACTCAACACATTACTAAAACCACAACCATTACCCGAATAAACTTTCCCATTAACTCCCCATAAATCAATAGCTTTTTGTCTTGGACTTGCGTCGCCATCTTCAGGAATAACGTTAGAAATCTTATTAGTTATATCTTTAGGACTTCCTTTTTTATCTAAAATGAATTTCTGGACAGTTGGAGCACTTGGGCAGGTAATTCTGTCACAGATAGGCTGGTATAAATCTTCAACAATATTCTTATATGTCTTGACAGTCCATTGACATTTTTCACAACTTGACTTCTTATCCTCATCATTTTCATATGCAATAGAACAAATTCCTGCTTCTGCAATATCTGAATCAACACCGTCCTTCATTATAAGCGAACTACAAAGAATCCTTTTTGAGAGACCTGCAAGGAATAAAGCAGCAGCAGAACTCATGCATAAATACATCAAATTCTCTGTAAAAGTAGTCAGAGGATCAAGAACCTTGTCAATCAATTCAATAGCCTGACTAAAAAATTCAGATGTGGCTTTTAGTGAATTCTTTCTAATCACATCAGGAGGAATCACCTGATCCATAGACATAGTTAAAGGAAGGCAGTTTCTCTGTCTTGCTGTTTTCCACTCAAACCGTTCCTGCTGAGTCTGAGCATCATAAATTCGTACTTTTTCTTTTAATGGAATATCTAGTTCTAAATAAAATTTAGCACAGCCAAGTGCCGGATCAATACATCCTGGCTTTAAGTAAACACCGCGGCCGCCCCATCCAGCGTCAATATGTTCTCCGCGACGCCATTCACTGATAGCTTTCTCAACAGCGGCTTCAGTATCATTGCTTCCTAAATCAAGCTGATCTCTTGGCCATTCATTAAAATTAACCTGTATAAAACCATCCCAAACTTTTTCATTGCTTCTTTTCTGCAGCCAGACTTGAGGAACTGCAATCTTATCATTATCAAAATACTCTGCAATATCTGGAGAGAGACGCACAGGAATTGCATTGACTAATCCTGCAATTTCTGCATCTTCCTGACCGCCAATATAAGTAAGTGTAAAAGGAACGCCAATCTGCTGAACACCCTGCATTAACAATCTAGGGGTAAGAATAGTCGGTGAAACTTCTTCAATATCAAAATCAAACCAAGAGCCATAACCGCAGATAGCCCAGATGATTGTGGAAGTCTTGGAAGCACCAGGATACCAAGCTTCTTGCCCAGCCAAATCAACTGCTTTAAGCTTGACTTTGTTTTCCCATCCAACGCCAGTATCTAATTCTGCAGCAGAACCAGATTCTACCTTAACTTCCTGTTTTAATTTAATAGGTATCTCAAAATTACCTTCATCATCTGTCAAGCCATAATGCACTGGCTTTGACATATCATTAACATAAACAAACACAGTTCCTTTTTCAGAAAGCTGACCCTTGATATCAAATTCAGGAATATATGTTGTGCCGACTGAGTCTATATTATTAGACAAAAATTGTGGAGGGCCAACATCTAAATTAACCTCTTGCATAACCTTATCAACATTGCCTGCTTTATCCTCTGCAATAATCTCAACAATATTCCTGCCTGCAGCAATTGGGAGAGTTATCTCAAACGGAACAGCAGTGCTTATTACCTGGAATTTAGAACCGCAACTCAAGCTAGCAGCAACCGCCCGCACTTCATCATTACCGCCAGACTTAGTTGTTGCTTTTTTAGAAGCAGACTTAGGACCTTCATTACAGCTGTCATCAACTGCACTAACTTGATAAGTATATTCTTTACCGCTTGCAACAGCATTATCTAAAAATATAGCAGTCCTTGATGTGCCGACCAGTTTGCTGTCACGATAAATCGCATACTCTAACAAATCATCTGCTGTTGAAGGAATCCAAGCAAGAGCAACCTGATTCTTTTGAACCTCTCGCACTTCTAGACCAGTAACAATAACAGGAGGCTCGTCATCTTTCTTAGCATAACTAGCGTATTTAATAGTGACAGGTTCGCTCACATCACCGTTAACTTTTAAAGACGATTGAGTTGTGAACGAAGGAATATCTGAGACAGTAAGAACAGGAGGATTTGAGTCAAAGAAAACACTAAAAGATTTTTGGACAGAAACATCACCAACAATAGCTTTGATTAGCAAACTATTCTCGCCCTGCTTAATCAAAGGAACTCTCAGAGTAGAGAATGTGCCATCACTCTTTGACCTGCCAATTTTTACTTTTGTCGGACCAATATAATATTCAATCTTTGCATCAGGGACAGTTAGTCCTGAAACATCAACATATTTTATTTTTGAAAACTGAGGAACAACCACATCTAGAGGCATGCTTCCAGAAGATGCTGTCTGATTGCCCAGGCTCTGTGCAAAAGAAACAGGGAGCAATAAAACTAGAACTATCATGAACATCGACATTGACTGTAATGCTTTTTCTTTTCTCATCTGAATGTAGGCCTCAAAGTTTCAGTATAATTTCCAGTAAACATGAAATTAAACATTTCCATCCTATTTTTATCGGATATTGGAACAAACTCAAACACATGCAGTTCCATTGTATCGGCATTAGCAAAGTCCATGTAACCTATCTCCAGATCTTTAGCAACATAACCGCCAGTAGGGTTATCTAATGAATTAAGAGTTACATCAATATTATATTTTTCTTTGCCCTCGACAAGCTCTATGATTGTATCGTTTGAGGGGAACACAATGTATTGTTCAAGCGAAGTATCTCCTTTCAAACCAACATGAACCAATACTTCTTCTGAAGCTCGCAACTGATATCTTGGCGGATTCCAGGCCTTTGCATAAGCATTGTATGGGTGTACGACAATTTTAACATCAAACGGTCGAACCTTTTTCATTGACATTCTTAATTCACTGCCAGTCAAAACTGCTTCTGTAGGAAGATAACCTTCTTTTTCTGCAACAATAACTGGATTAATGCAGGCCTCTGGCAGAGTCGTGCGCAGTCTGTAATAACCGCTATCTGCTTCTGTGTTTCCTAGTACACACTCTTCTGTCAAACACCTAAATAACATAGTAACATCATCTAAATCAGTCTCAACAGGACTAGAATCTGTAAATCCAACAGCACGCAAATCAACAACTGTATCTCCTTTTATCTCGCAGAATTGCCTGTCAAAGTCAACAGACTGGAACTGCCTAACGCCAAAGTATTTTCGCTCAGGTATATTATCATTAACTAAAACAGGGAAAGCCATCTGGAAAACAAAACCCTCTCCTGCAAACGCATCATTATCTTTTACTGTGAGCCTTATTGGATAAATAACATCATAAGTAAAATGCCATTGATTAAGGCACAGCATGCTAAGCATAGACCTATCCCCTTTGCCCATACTTGATTTAAGCCATCCGCCAGAATTAGGGACGCCGCTCAAACGCATTCCCCAGCTCGGCTGATAATCAAAACTAGCCTTTAAATCCGTAGGCTCAACACCTGCACGAATCATCATCTTGAAATACTCAATTGCATCAGGCGGAGTGTAGCTAGGTGGTTCAAGTTCTTCTTTACCGTCTGCTAAATCCTCAAGCATATCTTCCCTGTCATCACGCAGATTTTCATAATATTTTGTCTTTGCAGCAAAAGGAATATAATCTGTATTTTCAACACGGATAATAGGCATATTGTATTGTAATATTTTTTGAAGACGTTTTGATATATCATCAAGATGCCACTGTCTTTTCTTGCACTCAAAACGCATATCATCAGTAGGAATCTCTGGATCAGAACTCATTGCATCAATTGTGAAATTCTCAAAAAACATCTGCTCATTTTCTGTCTTCATTACTTTAGAGGCAATCTCATGAGCTTTTTTTAATTTAACAGGCATTCTTGCAACATAATCCTCAATACCTGCAACCTTATCAACAGTTGTGAGTTTCAGAGGCCATTTCAGGCGCACAATAACATCTTCTTCTGCAATAGTCACAGCCGGGGCTAAATCTTCCAGCTCAACAATGTTATATTGTTCTTGAAACATCTCAAGCTCGCTAGTGCAGTCACGCAGATGTTCATAAACATATCTCTGCAATTCTTTTTCCATGAACTGAACTGAAGGAGTTCTGTCTTCTCCCTCAAAATACCAGAATGGAATCAAGAAATTACCTTTAGGGTCAAGCTTTATGTTTGCTTCATAAGTATTCTTAATTATGGCAGGCACATAAATAAACCCTCCCTGCTGGCCAAGCAAAGCAACACCTCTCTTAGAAGTCTGCTGAAGACAGTTTGTGATAAATTCATGAACTGGCTTTGCACTCTCAGGAACAATAATCGCTTCTTCCAGAGGTTTTGCACTTTGCCTAGAAACCAAATAAATAACCAAAACAGTACTAAGTAGTAGGATTATGCCTATAATTATAAAAATAGTAACTTGAGCCCTCTTTTTTCTCATTATAACCCCTTTTTAACTTATTTTTACCTTTTCTATATAAAAATGTTATTATTATACTGACGTTATTTTTTTCAATATCTGCGACAAGTACAAACGGAACCATGCTAAAAAAAACACAACAAACAATACTGAAGCGAAAAACATGTACTTTTCGGTCTGCGGGACAATCCAGAAGACCTGAAGCAAAATAAAATAAACCAAAGTTACGTAAGCATAAGGCAGTAAAAAACTTTTGAAATTAGTATAAGTAAGCTTAAATGCATTTTTCATGGCCTTGCCAATGCGTTGGTTTTTTGTGAAATCATAATGCATGATTGAAGTGAGATGAATATATATAATTGCGATAATCGCGATGAAATAAAACAAATACTCTTGCTTTGCTCCGAGCACAATCAAAAAAGGCAGAGCCAAGATAAGCCACCATAAAAAATTAAGCAGTAAAAACTTTTTGAAAAAAGGTGCAGTAAACTTTTTCTTTAATATCATAGACCATATCAATCCTCTAGAGACAGAGTATGAAAGAAGCAATATAATTGTGACTGTGGCAAGGTATGCCAGTAGCATAATCAATACAGATGCAGCACCTTCTAGTGTGGTGACATTTTGCAATTTAGACATGAATATCTTAGAGAACAAAGGAATCACCAGGAAAAATATTGCAATAAAGACAAGATCATATAGTACAATAAAAATATATCTTTTGTTTATCTGCTTGAATGAAGCAATGAAAAACTTGAACTGTTTTTGTGAAAACTTTTTACCGTAGATAAGCATAACTAATCCTGCGAGCACGATAAAAGCAACAGAAATACCAAAGTATTTGTGTGTTATCATAGAGACAACTAACAAAATTATTCCAAGTATCCGCGTTATGTTTTCTTTAAGCATCTTTTAATGGATCCTCTGGCCCTTGCGGCTGAGTTGTATTTGCACCAGTAATTGAGGCAACAGCTTCATCACTTACTGTTTCATAAGGTCTTGTTGCAGCACCGTCGTATTGGATGATAGGGGCGCAAATCTCTTCTTCCCTATTTGCTCTGAGCGTTGTTATTCTTGGAGTAAACCACAGGCAGACATGATGATAATCATTCTCACTCTCTTTAATCAATGGATTGCTCTCAAGCCGCGCAGCGTTAGACCAAGATGTTTCTGTTGAACGACTCAAGGTCATTGCAGAAGACTCAAACGTCTTTTCATCACCTACCAGCTTTATACGATATGTCAAAGCAGTCTGGTGTGGATTTGTTATTGAGTAAGTGAGCTTATAGACCCAGCTTGTTTTTGACCTGCCGCCTTCTTTGTAAGAGATAGGAGCAGATTTTTCACCCTGAACTGTTATTGCAGGAATATAATTTGCAACACCGGCCTGTGCAACTAAAATATTCTGTCCAGCAGGAGGTCTGTGTGAATAATAATATGATTCGCAAAGTCTAGACTGCCAGCAAGCCTTGCCGCCTAAAAGCAACGTCTTTTCACAGAAATAATCTGCAGCTTCCTGTCTTCGCTTTGCAAGCGTCTCTTCTCCTAAATAAAGAGAGCCGTAAACATTCCAGCCGCTGTAATCATCATAAGCTTCTAAGTAATCATAAAACGCATAACCTTTTCTTTCCCAGATCCTCTCGCGAGTAGGTTCGTATTGCGCAGCTTTTTTCCCTTCTTCTCCAGCTTTTCTTGCTGCTTTTGCTGCCCCTTCTGCATATTCTTCAGCATAACCCTTCCATTTTTCTTTATACTCTTCAGGCACATGTTCGCCTTCAGCCATCTGTGAAAATGTTTTAGCCAAGTATCCTTGTGTTTTTGCTTCTTCTGTAAAGACGCGTCCTTGTGCCGTGTGTTGTGCATATTTGCTCAAGTCTGACTGTCCTTTTTTATCCTCGTGCTTAACATTTTCTTTGACTGCGAAAGCAGTGCTGCTTAGCAAAATCAAGACAATGAAGGTAAATAATATTTTTGATTTCATTTTAACAAATCCTCTGCCTCTTCACAATAATCATTTGAAGTACCTGAGTTCCAATCCTGCTCAACAAGAGTTATGCTTGCAATAGCGTCACCAACTTTCGCAACTGTCTTTGATGCAGTACAGACACCATATGCAATCATCTTAAGGACATCGCCCTCAAATTGTCCTGTACTCTTACAGTAATCAGTCACACCGCCTTTTCCTTTATTGCCTCCGCAAAACAAAGCTGAAAGAGCAGTGACTGCAGAGATAGGGTTTGCATAAACATCCTGGATGATGCGGGTGTATTTTTCAACAAGATTATTGAATGGAACAACCTCAAACACCTGACCAACAACATAATTGCAGGTCAGATAAGCTTTCTCACTGTCACAGTAAGATTTTGGCACTCCTTCATCAAGGACTCTCTTGCCAAGACAGTAAGCATAACCACAGTAAATCTGCCGCATCTTATTCAAATTATAAGTGATACCTGGAAGACAGAGACATGCAACACTGCCCACAAGGCTTTCCTTGATATCAACAGGAGTATCTGTAGAACCAATCTCCTCGCCTTTAGTCAATTTATCATAATCGACTAATAAAGCACCGCCAACAAATTCCTTATATTTCTTGCAAGCGCCATCACTTATACCTGCTCCAAAAGCAGATGCAACAATTGTGAGATCCTTATCATACTTCTCTGCTTCTGTTCTGGACAATTGGCAGTTAGCCATCTTACAGAGGAAATCCGCAACATTAAAGAGTGACTGCACTGGCTTTTTGTTGAGATCAAAGGTCTTCTTTTTTTCTGAAGGATCGCCTGCAAAAAATTTCTCAAGAGGACCGACTAATTGATTACAGAGAATCTGCGCTTGTTTTAAGAAAGTCTGGCCTGACTCCTTTTTTACGAGACCGATTGCAGCGCCAGCAATAGTAAGCAATGAAATGACTGCATCTGCACCTGCAAGAACAGATGTATAAGTTGATTTAATATTGCATATTTTTCTTGCAATGTCTATCCACTCCTCGACATCTCCGACCCAACCCATTACACTCAAGGATTTTCTCATAGCATGCTTGATATTTTCCTCATAATTAGAGTATACTTCACCATAAGGAAGATTGTAAAATTCTAGATTGACAGTAGCATTCTCAATCTCAAGAACAGGAGAGAAATAATCTCCTACTTTTGTAGAAACATAAACAGGACAATTGAACTTTAATTCATTTACCTCAAAAGGTGCTGCAGCAAGAGTGAAGACAAGATAAGGATTTTTAGAGCCCAAATTATTATTTATGGCTTCTACATCCACGACATAACCACTCAGGTCACCAGTACACTCACTTAAATCACCAGGAACAACATAAACCGGTTCTGCATCAGGGTTATTGGCTGTTAACTTGACCTGGCAGTAAACAGGATGATTATACAATTCAGCAGTGCTCCTATCAATCATCTTAGGAGAACAAGTAACCTTAGAACTCCAGTAATTTGTTTCAGTATCATTAATCATGACACCATAAATATCAAAATTATAATCATAAGATTCATGATTCTTTGCAATATCATAGAAATCAAAATGAAGAGTAGCATTCAGAGGACCAGAGACATCAATAAGCACGCTGAACTTGCAGGAACTAGAGGTGCAATCTACTGCAGAATCATATCCTCCGCCAATATCTGAGAGATTCACATATGCTTCTTCAGCATCAGTAACATCAAACTCAAACTCAATCGTATCGCCATATACTGCCAATGGACCATAATCTGCATTATCGTGAATAAAAGTAATATCAACAGACTCTATATCAGGAGGAGTTATGTCAACAATAACCTGTTCACTTGTCTGCCCTGCATGATTTCCAAGATCATCTTTTGTTGCATCAAGAACAGTTACCTTATAACTTCCAGTATTAACAACAGGAGAAACACTCCACTCACAAGTCCAGCTTCCTCCGCCATTGTCTATGCACTGATCTGCTTTTGCAACAGAATCAAGTCCGAGTGCGTGCAGATCAAGGAATGCATCGCCTTTATCCATTCCAGAACCGTCTTCTGTAAAGTCAACAAAAATCGTGCCATTGTTACCGACGAGCGGTGTTCCATTACTGCCGGCAGCACTTGCATAAATTGAAATAACCTCTGGGCCAATATCGTCAACAGGAAGAGTGCAAGCAATGGCTTTTACTGCTTCATTGCCAATCTCATCCTCTGCCTTAACTGTAACCTCGCAGGTTGTTGGTGTTGTGACTGCAACATTCTGCCAGACATAAATATTATCGCTGACATAATCTGCTTTTCTCTCACCCAGGTTTGGGTTAAGCTTTGAGAGATCTGCTTTGACACTATCAAATACAATGCCTCCGTGCTCTTCAATCGTGATAAACACATCAACAAGAACTTTTTGTCCTGTCTTTATGTGAGAAACTTCATAACCTTTTACATCTCTGAACTCAACAGATTTGATATCAGGAGGAGCATTATCAATGATAAAAGTCTCACACTCTACATCACTTTCTTGATCCAAATAATCTCTTGCAACAATACAGACATCAAGCTCAACAAAATTATCTGTAGTGGAATATTGATAAGATAAATCATCTTTTTCATTATCGCAAATTTTCTTTTGATTAAATTCAACTTCGTCAAGAGTTGTGCTTCCTGCAGTGATGCTGATATCTTTTAATCCTGCACAAGATGCAGTATCGCCGACCTTTCTTCCATAATCCTCAACAACATAGCTGACTTCTATGTCGCCAGTCCTTGAAAGCTCTGGCTTGACAGAGAACTTCAGTATACTTGGGGACACTGCGTCAACAAATAAAACTTTTTTAATAGACTTAATTTCATTGCCTTCGGAATCAAGAAGAACAATCTCGTAATCTTCAGAACCATAACTAATCAAATCAGTAGATTCATATGTGCAATCATACAAATTATTTTCTTTTTGCGTGCAAGAAGTAAAATATTCTTCGCCACTGTCATGTTTTACCTGCAGACGTCTTTTTGCAACATCTTCGCTAGGACTGCCAGACAATTCTGCAGTGACTGAAATATACAAAGTATCACCAGTAGAACGGATAACATCCTCAACGTTCTGCTCACCGCTAAATTTTGAAACGCTAAACTGTTGTGCAAAAGAGATTGGCAGCATCAAAACTAGAACAGACATAAACAATGCTGTCAGTTTCAGATACTTATTCATGTTTTCACCGTTATAGTGTGTGCTTTGGCCTGCTCTTTCTTGAACACTCTTGGCTCAAGCAGGTCTCGATGAAGATTGGAGTATTCAACAGACTTACCGATCTCTGAAAGATCTTCAATTTTTCTTCTGTTCTTTGGAATCTTGTCAAGAGCAACCTGCAAGTAATAAAACTCAATAGTGTCGCCAGAGTCAAGCTGCTCTGCAGTCAGGTTCCACTTAAAATTTGCAAACCCTCCAGGGAATGGATTGTCTTTATCAAATATAATAGGATCTTCAGGAATATAAAATTCTTCTCTTGCCCAGCCAGATCCAGCAGACCTTAAGTCTGGAGGAATCTCAATAGAAGGTTGAGCATATTTTGCAGAAAAGATCATGACATCATACTGACCAGGAACCAAAGCAATATCTTTTGAATTATCCTCTGGAGGCGAACCACAGGCAGCAGTCGACATTGCGCCAGGCATTCCGCAAACCTCTCCATAAGCACTGAAATCAGGCACAAATCTAGTACCTTGTTTCCTAAGCATAATTATTGTATCTTCGTCCTGTGCTTGTGTGATTGTTTTTTCAGCATCAAGAGACCATTCTGTCGGACCTTTGCTAAGCAGATATTTCTTGGCAGCAAAATTCCTGTATCTATAAGGCTCGAGCTTTATCTCTGCCTGAGTATCTTGATCATTCAGGACATCCATCGGCACAAACCGAGTCTGGTATTCTAATTTGTTTGCACTCAATAAACCATTAAGACACCTTGGCAATTGCGTAATCAATGTTCCTTCAGAACTTGTTTCACCAATTGTGCAGGATTCTTTTCCGCAGGTGAACCCGACCAGAGCAGCATCTATTCCTTGATTAGTTCTGGCATCTTTTACAGCGATAGTCACGTTGCCAGAGGTTCTTTGGTTCAAGTCGCAAAGCATTGTGTTAAATGATACACTGTCAGAAGGAAGCAATTCAAATTCAGAGGTCATTGGAAGATTGTTTCTCACATTTGCTTCAAGGAAAAACTTGAATGAATAACCTTCGCCTTTGAAAGCATCAGGATCTCTTATTTCAACAAGAACTGGGAAACTCAAATCATAAACAAAATCATATTTGTGCAAACCGATTTGCAGGAAGGAAAGTGCAGTTGATACAGACTGAGGCATGCAGACCTCCCCCTCGCAATTAGAGTCAAAATACGGCTTCCACCACGGCAGATAAACAAAATTAGCAGCGAGGTCTTGATAGTTTTCTTCAAGAGGAACAATCATTCCCCTGTTGTAAAGATTTTCATATAATTTTTTATCACGCACAGTCTCGCCTTTTACTGTTTTTTCAGGAGCTTGAATAGGCATGTAGAGCCTAGTGTTGCCGATCTGAAACATAGGCATGTAACTTGCAAGTATCTCCTGTAGGGCCTCTGAGATTTTTGTCTTGTACCAGATTACACCAGGGCCGAACTTCACATCAAAATCCCGCATCGGAGGGAGCATGTCATCATCAAGAGCAGAAAAATGTGAAATAGTCTCTAATGAAAAACGTTCAAGCATTCCTTGTTCTATCTGTTGATTAGTGAGTTCAGTCGCAAGCGCATAAATCCTTCCAAGATTCACGTCTAGCTCTGCAAGATACTCATTAATTGTAAAAGACTTGCCAGCCTTATTGATTCTGAGTGGATACTTAACAAGAATGTAGACAGAATCTTTTGCAATTGTTGTTTCGGTTGTTATCTCATCAATTTCCTGCACATCAAAACCCTGTTCTTCAAACATCTCTAAACCTGCAAGACAGATTTTAAGATTCTCGTTCATGTATTCGTCAATCTGGCCCTCAATGGAAACCTTACCTCTCTGCCTTTGAAGCTCTGGACGCAAGCTTGCAAAAACACATTCTCCAGTGCAGTCATTAGGCGACTGCAGATACCACCAATATGGAATTATCAAATCAGAATCAGGACTAAACTGAACAGCATCACCTGCCGTAGGAATAAAAGCATTGTAAAGGAATTTAGAGCTGTCAATATATCCGCCATAATCACCAACTTTTTTCAGGGCATCTTTGCCAACAGACTCCACGCAAACAGAAACAAAATCATAGATTGGCCTTACTTCAGTAGGGGCCTGAGCAACAGACGGAACAACAACATCTTCTAGAGGCGTTATTTCTGCAGACTGATAAAGATAGATGAATATACCTATACTAATCAAGAGAATTATCCCTATAATTATGAATATTGTTATCTGCCCCTTCTTAAAAACCACACGTTTCAACCCTTTTTTAACTGTATACTATAGTATGACTATGTTTTATTCACTTCTATTTATAAATTTATCCCCAAAATATGACTAAAGAACAGTTTTAACTATCGACTAATAACAAACAATATTTATAATAGAACTGCCCTACTTTAACTTATGGCAGATAGACAACTGGTAAATTACATCAAAAGCCAACTAAAAGCAGGCTATACCTCAAATCAGATACGAATTGATTTGATAAAAAGAGGACATGCTGCAGGCCGGGTTGATGCTGCAATAGATGAATCTGAGACAGGAAAATTTCCTCACATACTTCTTTGGGGAGGAATAATTGCAATCGTTATTCTGATAATAATTCTGAGCAGTATTGTTTATGTCAAGATGCAGGCAAGAGAAGAATTATTGACAGAACCGCCAGAAGAAAAAATAATTAAAGAGTCTGTTCAAGAAAAATTACCTTTATCCGAGCAAAAAGAAACAACAATTGAACAACAGATGCAGGAAGAAAGAGAAAGAAAAACCGAAACAAAAATATTCCAAGCAACTGAAGAGATAGAGCAGGCAAAACAAGCAAGCTTAACAGATACTGACAGAGCAGAAAGAATCTGCACAGATTTACTGACCAGACAAGAAAAAGATGCATGCTTTTTAACAATCGCAAAAAGCGCAGAAAAATCAACAATGTGTGATAAAATATCTCCTGGAGCAACAAAAGACCAATGCTATTTCTCGTTTGCCGTGCTAGGACAGAATACTTGCGACAAAATATCTGATGAGTTAGTCAAAAGAAATTGTGAACAATTGATTTCGCTTAAACTTCCTTTGAAGTGATGGACGACTCGCGCTTATATAACTTAATCAATTCTGAAGGATTCTTTCTAAAAAAAGATGTAGAAAAAGCACACGCAGAGTAACAAGTTTTTTTGCAGGTAGTGAGCAGTTTTTCTCTTGCCGGATTGGCCTTTTCAAAATATGATTTATCAATATCTAGAAATCTATCCTCAGAGATTAAGGGCACTACAGAGCAGACATAAACCTGTCCACTAGTCGCAACTTGCAAAACATATTTCCCTACATCGCATTTCCAATTAGTTCCGCTATTTAAAAAAGCAAAAG
>JAHWHT010000067.1 GCA_019323135.1 Candidatus Woesearchaeota archaeon | reverse complement strand
TCATAAATAAATGCATATCTTTCTTTCTGCACATTTCCTACAGCATCACTTACAACAAAATCATATCCTGGAAGCATCTCCACAGTTCTATTCAGTATTATCGGATCTCCAATAACCTCTTGTACTGCAATTAAATCATATTTCTCTAAAACTTCTGTTATTTGTGCTAGTTCTTCATTTGTTCTGCTGTTGTCTGATAATTTGCGTATATTAAATGAAGCAATCGTGATGTTTGGCTGGCAGGATTTTATCTGTTCTTCTGCTGGAATCAGGTCTTGTATTGTCATTCCGCTAATTCCACACCCAGTTAATAACATAAGCAGTATCATTAGGATTATTTTTCTCATATGATATACGCAAACGGATTGGTTTATATGTTTTTCTGAAGAATTCCTGTAAACTTTACGGTAATTGTTTCTCTATATTAGAAATAAATTTATCAAAGTCATGCACTTTTATTGCACAACCACAGGCGTGTTCATGTCCTCCGCCATATCCCTCTACTCCCATAAGTGCTTTTTCCATGATTGGTTTTAGGTTTGTTTTCATTGAGCGGACACTGCATCTCATCTCACCGGATTTCTCTCTACCTAATACAACTATACTGTCTTGGAACATGTAAAGAAATTCATTTGAGAGATCTTTTGTTAGGCTTAACTTATCTTCAGTATACCTGAACACCTGGACTTTTTTATCTGTTTTTTGTTTTAGCAGTCTTTCCTTGAGTTCATCATATATTTTGTTTATTTTTTCATATCGTTTATAGACCAATTTTCCTTTTGGCGTGCTCTGGTCTAATATTTCATAAGGAGAGTTTATTCTTGTCATAACTTTGATTGATTTTAGCACATCTGGCGTGTTGCTTTTTAGATTAAATGAGAAAACTTTGTTTAAGATGCTCATTTTTGTCTCAAATAATATTTCTGCTGCTGTTTTGTATTTAGCAGGCATTAAATCAGGATACTTTTCCCTGAATTCATTTGCAAAATCAGGAATATACCAATCTCCTAAGCACCCAACCATTGCAATCCATTGGTCTTCTTCAACTACTTTATAGCATAAATATGATACAGGTATGTTTTCTGTTTCATTATTTACTCGCGGATTAAAGTATTTTACTCTGTCGCGCTGTACAGGTTCATGATGGTCTATCCATATCACTGGAACTTTTAATTCATCTATGAATTCTTGGTCCACCATTGCGATGTCCAGAACAAATACTTTGTCTGCGTCATAATCTTTTGCTTTGTTAGCATGCGCTTTGTTTAATTGCGGAAACGCTTTTAGACAGAATCCTCTGCCCTCTTTTATCCGCCTATATAATAGTAAGAAACTCGCAAGGCCGTCAGGGTCATCGTGAAAAAAGAACATAGGTCTTTTGCAATTGTCTAATTCTTCTCTTATTTGTGTTATTTCTTTGTCTGTTAGCATTTTTTCTCTTCTTTCATCATAAAATATGGTGTATAAAACATATTAAAGCCAAAAGGTTTTTAAATCTTGCCTAATTTCTTTTTCTCATGGCATTATGTGATGATTGCGCAGCTTACAAGACTTTTGGGAAAAAGTGTTGGTTTTATTGGGATTTGAAAAGCAAGTGTTCTCAGTTTAAGAAATCGCATGCAGACGAGCCGAGTTTTATGGAAGAGGAATGATTTTTGCAGTCTCTAGAGTTTCTTTTATCAGTTTATCCATATCTATTTCGCTTTCCATCTCTTTTATTTTATCCAAGTCTGCTCTTGTTTCTGGATGTTTTGCAAGCATAAAACTGCAGCAGTCAGAATAAGGTAGTATTGATGTCTCAAATGTCCCTATTTTTTCTGCAATTTTGATAATATCTACTTTGTCCATCCCTAATAGCGGTGTTAGTATTGGACTTTTTGCTGCATCGTAGATTACAGTAACATTATCTAGTGTCTGCGAAGCAACCTGTCCCATGCTGTCGCCTGTAACAAAGCCTTTTGCCCCTTCTTTCTCAAGAATTTTCTCTGCAATCATAAACATCACTCTTCTATAGATTATCATTCTGTATCTTGCAGGCACTTTTTGTATTATTGCCTGCTGAAATCCTTTAAACGGAATTAGATATAGTTTGGTTTTCTTTTTCGCAACTTCAGATACTATCTTTGCACTCTTCACAACCTTGTTCTCTACATATCTCTTCTGCAGAGTCTGGTTATGAAAGTGCACAAATACCATATCTGCGCCCTTCTTGAGCATGAGATAACTGCTAACTGCTGAGTCAATCCCTCCGCTTAATAGTGATATTAGTTTCATAGTGTATTTTAAATCACAACATTCTTTAAATATTTTGTCCCCCTTCCTGAAATTCATGAGGGTGCCTTGTATTAAATGTAAAGGTAGGAATCCTGCTAATTGCGGTCGTACCTTTTGTCCTATTGTTGCAAAGTCAGATGCTTTATTTAAAGTTAAGGATAAAATGATGGATAAAGAGGATTTCTTTGGCGCAGCTCCTGCGCCCTTTGTAGGCAGGTATGGCTACCCTAACATTAATGTGGGAATTCTCAGTCCTCCTGAGCAAAAAGATGATGCTTGGCTTCATGATGCCCCGCTGCACTGGGCTAAAGAAGATTTCAAGATTCCTCAGATTATTGATTTAAGGTCGTCTTTAATCAACTCAAGATTCAAGGCTTATGTTAAAGAGCGAAGTGATAAGCTATTATGCATAACTCAGGAAGTTGGCATGGCTTCTAAGCCTGTTGATATTGAGGTTAATCTAAAGAAAAAGCCAGTCTTTCGCTTGAACACAGATGCTTACATGGCACCTACTGGCCCAAATGCAGATTTAAAAAAGATTCAAGTTACCTCTAACCCTAAGATTCACACTAAAGTTGACAAGGTTGTCTCAGACACTTCTTTAAAATCTGTTGATGCCCTGAATTATCTCTACAAAAAAGGTTTTGATGAAAACTTTCTAAGCAAATTGCTCAGCGTTGGAACTCTTGGTTTCCAGGATAGAAGAAGATTAGTTCCAACTAGGTGGAGCATAACTGCTACTGATGATACTTTGAGTAAGAACATGATGCCAGACATCCGCCAATACCCAGAATCAGATTATCTTGCTTTTTTTGGTTCTTACTTAGGAAACTATTACTTAATCTTATTCTTCTCAGAGTTTTGGTCTTATGAATTGTTTGAATCCTATCTCCCTAAAGCAGGATGGAATCCTACAAATAAGCTTGACTACATGACAGATTATGAAGGATTCTATGGAAGAAAGTATTATGCAGATAATTGTGCAGGTGGGTACTACACAGTTAGACTTGCTCTTGCTGAAAAGATGAAGCAATTAAAGCGTCAGGCATCTGTATTGGTCTTAAGATTCATTACAGGAGAATACGCAGTTCCTCTTGGAGTCTGGGTCACAAGAGAAGCTGCTCGAAAAACATTAAGCAACAGGCCAATTAAGTTCAGTGATAAAAAGCTCATGCTAACCTATGCAAAGAATTTAATAAAAAAGAAATTCGGTGTTGAGCTTGATTTCTTATTAAAAGAAAGTTTGTTATTGGATGAGTTAGGAAAACAAAAGAGATTAAGTGCGTTTACATAAAAAGAAAATAAAAAAAATTTAACCTAACTTTCCATTAACTTTTTGAGCTAATTTAAGCAGTTGGTCTTTTGTACAGAGTTGTGTTGATGCTCCGATGTGAGACAAGAACTTGCTGTTTGTCCAGACTATGTTTTCTCTCTCTATTTCTGAGTATTTGTAGTCTTTTGATCCTACATCAGATGATGCATCCATTCTTCGCATGCTTATTCCTCTCTCAAATTCTCTGTCTACTTCTTCTGCATTTAACCAGTCTACTACTGTCAGTCCTGCAGTGAATCTTTTCTGGTTTTTGTCTGTAAAGCTTATCCAGCAGTTTTTCTCGCTCTGTTTAATTGAGCTTGTTATTGTTTCTGCATCAAGTCCGCATATTTCTGCAAATTCTTCTACTGGCAGGATTACATCGCATACTTGATCAATGTTTATTCCTTTTACAGTTAATTTTGCAGGCGGCGGTACTACTTCTGGTTCTGCGCGTATTGTTTTTTGTTCTGGCTCTTTAAGTATTGGTTCTTTTGCAACAGGTATTGGTTCTGTTTTTTGAGTTTCTGTTGGCTGACATGCCACAAGAAGAACTAGGCTTATTACAAGAAGAGCTGCAATTATTTTCTTCATAGGTATCACCTTTTTCGTTTATGGACTGTATATATTTAGTGCATATATAAATTTTTGGTTTGATATTGTGCATAGCACCTAGCGTAGTTCTCTAGTACACAATCTGTTTAAGATAACAAATATTTGCCAATAATATCCTTGGCAAATATTGGGGATATAAAATTTCTATCGAAATTTTATATAAATCTGGACATAATTAACAACAGAAGCAAAACGAAGCGTGCTATGCACATGCGTTTAGTAGTTATCTATCACCAATAAATATTTAAGTTAGGTATTCAAACTCAGTATTATGGAGTCTTTGAGAAGAAATATTCAAGATCTTATTGTTGCTTTAGATAATTTAAAGTCTAATGAGGTATCATTAGACAAACCAGCTAAAGATGCCCTTCCTACTGATTTCAAGAGAAATCAGGGTGATTATTTCAGGACTGCAGTATACACTGCAATAAATTTTCTGGAAAAAGATGTTCAGGACTTTGGCATAGTCCCGCCTACTAATTTGCAGGACGTTGAACAAATCAAGGCTCTGGTAATAAAGTTAGGTCTTTCTAAAAATGTTGACGAGCTTAAGTTGATTGTTAATCACATTGCTGAGCTTGCTGCCAAGATTAAGATTCCAAAAAATAAAGTGCCGATTCTCCCGGCAGATATTAAAGATGCTGTGCAGGCAGACGTCTCAGAATTACAGAAGTGTTATCAGGCAGGTTGTTACAGGAGTACTGTAATAATTTGTGGAAGATTACTAGAGGTTGCTCTTCACAGAGTTTATTTTGATGTAACTGGCAATGATTTGCTGGAAAAATCTCCAGGCATTGGCTTGGGAAATCTAATTTCTAAATTAAAAGATAATCAAATTGAGCTTGATCCAGGTCTTAACAATCAAATTCACTTGATTAATCAGGTCAGGATTCACTCTGTTCACTATAAAAAGGAGGTTTTTATGCCAAGTAGAGATCAAGCGCATGCTATAATGCTCTACACAATGGATATTCTTGGCAAATTATTCGGAAAATGATTGCTCAAATTATTGCACTACTATTATCAGGATTGCTTTTCCTTGTAGGAGTGATTCTCTCTATTTTCGGTATTGGCGGCACTTTTTTAGTTTTTGCTGGCGCAGTTTTATACAACTTGATAACTTGGTCCTGGGCAGTAAATGAATGGACTTTAGGTATTTTATTGTTTATCGCAGTTCTTGGCGAGATTTTAGAGTGGGTTTTTACAGTCTATGGCGGCAAGAAAGCAGGCATGTCTAACTGGACTCTTGTTGGTTTTATCCTGGGCACTATTGCAGGAATGATTCTTGGTTTCCCTCTGGTTTTAATCGGCCCAGTTATCGGTGCTTTTGTAGGCGCATTCTTAGGAGCATTTATTTTCTCCTTAATTGAAAAGAAAAACTTTGACAAGGCACTTCAGGCAGGCCTCGGAGCCTTCATAACTCGAATCGGCGTCAGCATAATGAAGGTTATTCTTGCATTGATAATGATTGTTTTGTTTTATTGGGATATTTTAGTTTAGAATTATTTCAATTTCCCTTTAAACTCTTCAAGTTCTTTCTTAAATCTTGTTAGGCTCTTCAAAAGATGCGGAACTTGGCTTTTTATCAAGTCAGCTGCATGTTGTAATACATCTTCGCCTTTGTATTTTTCTTTAGAAGTAAGTTCTAACTCTTTAACATCTATTTTTTTGTTTTTATTAACTGCTTTTCTTGCTTTTTTCCATTTGTCAAATAGTTCTTTTGCACGACCTGGTATTTGGTTTGCTTCCACACTCAA
>JAHWHT010000066.1 GCA_019323135.1 Candidatus Woesearchaeota archaeon | reverse complement strand
TGTGTTAAATCTTGTTTGATTGTAAAGATTTGAAATTTCTGTCGCTGTTAGTGTTGTGTTCCAGATGTAAACGTTTTCTATGCTTCCATTAAAACGGGCACTTCCAGTATAACTCTCACCAATATGGACAATATCACCTATATTTAATCCAGTATACGAGTCATTTCCAAGTAACACTCCATCTTGATAAAGCTTACCTTGTGATGTAGACTCGTCTAAAACAAATACCAAATGATGCCAGTCGCCATCATTAGGAGCATTAGCAATATTTTTCCACGAATCATCATACCAACCAATTTTGCCTGACGTACCTGTAAACCAGGCAATTATTAATCTTCCAGTTTCTGAATCAAAAAGATAATTCAATGACTCATACGGTTGATCGCTTTTTGCCCAGAAGCTGAAAGTATAGTTTTTTGATGTAGATGTAAAACCAGTTAAATCTATATAATCATCATATCCATCAAATTCATATCTTTCATAAGTGTGCGTCGCTCCTGATACTGTTCCATCATTTCCTTCTCCTGAAGTGTCTGTTGCATCATTTACAAAGTCCCATCTACCCACTAAATTATTAGATTGAGGCAAGCTAATCTCTGAATCTGTTGGTTTTAGTTCTACTCCTACATCTATTGTGCAGTTGTCTCCTTCATTGCAGGTTCCCCAGTAAAAGTCTTGGATAACAAATGTATTCGTATTAAAACCAATCTTAATCACATCCCCCTTACCAAAACTCTTAACATCAAAAACTTCCTTCTCCGAAAACCTCAAATGTCCTATCACTTCATCATTAACCTTAAAAGGCACTCCGTCTTCCTCATACTCCTTCTGCACAACTCTATCCTGCTTACTCTTCCAAGTCATTGCTTTTAGGCTATCTTTTCTGTTACAAACTATGCTGAAATCTTCTAGATGACAAGGAAAAACATCATCCCTCTCTGTTTGAATGATACAGCTGCTTTTAAAAGAACTAACTTGTTTACAAGAAGTATCAAAAAAACTAAAATTTTTTTCTAAACTTTGAGCGCTAACAGAAATCACAAACAAGAAAATTAACAACAATGTTGTTAATAAAAATTTGTGATACTTTCTTTTTCCTTCTTTTTTTTGATTTTCCATCCTGTCACCAAATCTATTATGAAAAATAAGCCGTATAAGAATATGCTCAAGAAAAAAACCACCCATAACATTAAGAAAACAATGTTAAGCATACTCACTATTCCTGTTGCGGAAGGCATTTGAGTTTGCACTATTTCTCTAGCTACATTCACGCCGATAACACTCATAATAATGCTAGAGAACCAGAACAATACTTTGAACGCTTTTGTGATTTCACTGCTAGTGTTTTGACTGAAATAAGCCAGCATGAACATCACGCTCACAATACCTAAAACACTAGCAGTACCCCACATTATCCTGCGACACCCCCTATCAATCCCTTAATAGCGCCTGCAGCGTTGTTTAACCCGCTAGCGACTTGACCGCCGCCTTGAATTATCATTTGCTTGAAATAATAACCATACACGATCAACAACAAAGTGCAAATGACCATAACACTCATAAAAGTTATAATGTGGCCATACTTCTTCCAAAAACCAGGATTATCATAAGTGTTAATCGTTTCTCTTGTCTGCATGGCGTGCATTGCAAGAGCGTCACCATGATCAGGACACTCAATTCCTTTTTTCACGCTGACTGGATGATATAATCCGTTCTTGTCTTTAAACACTTTAAACAACAAGTTTCTACCTCTGCTGTAAACTCCACCACGAATCCTTATCAGTTCACGACTAAATAAAGGAACTATTTTATTTGTTCCTTTATCTTTATCCCTTCTGATCTTACAACGCTTAATATTGTACTTGTTGCCGCTATCCATTTCTTCACAAATTTCTATCCTATGAGGGTGCGTTAAAATTATTATCACCCATACAATCATTGCAAACAACAACAATGTCATAACAAGTATGAACATTACTGCAAGTGGACTTATCATATTATCACTCCTTTATTTTGTTTCCCAAAAGGTCTCGTGATTCCCTCAACACGCTTGAAGTTGGGAAGAATTGCTCTTCTCTCACCATTATCTAACGCCCTGCTTAAAGTCAAAAAATAAGCATGATCAATCAAGTGAATGATCTGCTCCCAACAACCAATACCAACACTATGATTCTTGTAATTGTTAAGCACCCAATCATTCACACTCAATCTTAATTCCATACACATCCTATCCCTTTCTTTCTCCTTAATATTACCTAAGAACATAGTTCTTTTAAGACGTGGCTTCAAGAAATTCATTAACTCATACACACCATCTTTATTCATCAAAGCTTTCCCTTTCTGAATAATCTTTTGCTGATCATTCCTAGTTTTTCCCAAAAGATTCAATTCAAGTTCTTCAATAATATCCTTAGTCTCCAATACAAAACGCATGAAGTTCTCATCCTGAAAACTATTCTGCGTACCAGCAAAAGTGTCATCAAGCATTGCCTGCCTCGTAGCCTTATTTATTATCTCCTGCTCAGGATTTTCTTCATAATATCCATTCATTTTAATCGTACCCCACAATACTCACAAACGAGCGTGTCTCCATTCATAACGCCTTTGACCATGTCATGGCAATTCGGACAAAAAAACCAATCAATCATTTTTCACCTGTATTAAAACAATAAGCGACCTCATCACCAATCAAATACCAAACACCCTTCAAATCAAAAACAATACTATCACTAAACAAATCCTTATTCAACATTTCAAAATCCTCTTTGTTTGTGATTTCAATAACGTCCTTCTCAACCAACTGAATATCATTAACTTTGATAATTTTCATTTTTTAAAAAAATAAATCTTCGATTTTTTTCTTTTTTCTTTTAGTTTTTTTTGAACTTGAACCGAAGCTCCATAGTCTTTCAGGGAATTTTTTCTTTTTTTGAGGGAAAGGTTTTCTTTTTCTTAAATTTGATTGTTGTCCTACAGGCCTGATTTCAAACCCGCTCCACATCCTTCTGGGAAAATTCATTTTCTTAGCTTTCTCTCTGGTGATTTGGCTGCCTATCAAATCACCCCACAAACTACCAGCATACCTCGCAGGAAAACTCTTAACCTTCTTACCACGACGAGAACCATCACCCCCGCCGCCTTTGATGCTTGGAACTATTGGTGGTGGAACTATTGGTGGTGGAACTCTTCTGCCTGTTATTTCTGGTATTATTTCTATAAGATATTCTGGTGTTTGAATTGGTTTGACTATTTGCAGAACGTCTTGAACAGCTATCAATTCTTGTTTTAAAATCTGCTTTTGTTTAGGAATTTGCAGAACGTCTTGAACAACTATCAATTCTTGTTTTAAAATCTGCTTTTGTTTAGGAGTTAATTTCTGTTTTTGCTTTTGAGCAAGTTTTTGCAATAACTTCTGCTTTTGTTTTTGTTTGAGAGCTAATTTCTGTCTCTGTTTAGGTTTTAATGATTGAATTAAGAACAGGTCTTGTCTTAGTTTTTGTTCTTGCTTTAATTTAGTTTTTGTTTTCTGTCTTAATTTCTGCCTTGATCTCCCGCCAACCAAAGCGTCAAGAGCTGATTTACTTTCACTACCCATAAACTCATTTAAAGATTTTGTTTCCTGTTTGAGAGCTAATTTCTGTTTTTGCTTTTGTTTTGTTCTCTGAATAAATTTTTGTTTTTGCAAAACTTTTTGTTCTGCTTCTTTATACAGTCTATCTAAATCTATAATCACTTTTTCTTTAGGTTTCTTCAATTTAGGCTTTTCCAACAATAAAACTTGCTCACCAGAAACAATTTCAGTCTTAGGTCTTGGCTTTGGCGCATTAAGTTTGTAAACTTTCTTCTGATTAAAATCAACAATTATTTTTTCACCTGCCTTAATCTTACTCTGTTTTGGTTTATGCTCTAACTGCTTAATCTCTTCAGTGAATATTTCCTTAGATCTCCTTCCACTAATTTGTGAAGGAGTAGGCCTAGTCACAACTTGCTTAGGAACTTCAGAACCAAAAATTATCTCTGGAATAACACTCTCACCAGATTTTTTAGCACCAGGCTTTTTAACCTTAATCTTTGCTTTAAAAGGCTCAACCCTTTTACCCATTAATACAGTCACTCTAACAAGAGGCCCTTTTTTAGTACTCCAAGAATACCTTTTAACATTAGTCTCATAAACACCAGGCTTTTTACTCATCAAATCCAATTTAACATCAAACTTAGGCTTTTTCCTAAACTTAGGCTGAGTGTAAGATGTCATCTCTGGCTCACTAACACCTATCAAGCTCAGTCCTGCCAGCGTCCCCACCCTACCAACACTCCTTGTGGCGGCAGCTTCAAAACCATACTTTTCTGTTTCACTAATTACTTGAGGAACTTCTAAAGGAGTCATAACAGCTCCAAATGTCATGGCTGATTTTACAGATTTAGGAATTTTAGCCGCAGTTTTAATTATTCTTCCTGGTATAATTTTAGGAGCGACAATTCCAAATACTCTGCCAGCCACACTTGTTCCAGCACCAATAGCTGCTGTTCCGGCAATTGTTACTGTCGCTTCCTCACCAAAACCACTCGCTCTTTCCCTAGTATAACCATACTTCTCAACATGAAATATATCTTTTTCTCTCTGAATTTCTTTATAAATTGGTTTAAATTCTGTTCCGAATTTTTCTTTAAATTTTTTTTCTATAGCTTGTTTTTGTATTCTCGCAGCGTATTCTTCTCTACCACCCCTGCTATAAATTTCATAGCCCTTAATCATTTTGTTAAATTCTTTTTTCTCTTTATCCGAAAGATTTTTAAGCCTAGAAGGGATATCATTTTTATGGATTGGGATTACATTATTGGGAGAGGGTTGGGTTGGCTTCTTATAATTTTTCTGATATATTTGATAAGCAGATGGTTCTTTAAAAGAGCCGACCGCTTGGATTCCAAGCCTGACAAAAGGCTCAGCAAAACCAACAAACAAGCTAGCAGCATACGCGTCTCTTCTTTGTTTAGAAGAAGGCATTGATCTGCCTTTTTCAATGAATTTTTCTTCCCATGTTTTGAATTCTGCTGCTTTACTCATAGCTTTGTCGTATTTTTTCATTTCTTGAACGCTTTCAAAACCTCTTATTTTAGATCTTAACTTTTCTCGTGCTTGATATTCTTTTTCAGAAATCATTCCTAAAGGTCTGCCCAGACCAACATAATCAGGACTTTGATAGAATGTTATAGTCTCTTGATCTTTTGATATTTCTTGTTTGAGTTTTTGTGCTATCCAGAATTTTTGCATTGGGCTGATTCTTGGATCTGCTAGTGCTATTTTTAATTCAGTGATGTTTGGTGTTTTTTCTGATTGTAATATTCTTTCTTGACTTTCTGGTCTGGCTAGTGTTTTTACTCTTGTTGTGCCTTTGCCGAATTGGTAACGCTGGTCTCTGAGCCTGGCAATTCCTGAAATCCTTGACTTGCTGCCGTATTCTCTCACTCCTTTTTCAGTGTGAGGTAATTGCATGGCGTGATATTCTTGCTTCTTACCCAAAACATAATGACTTTGCCTTGCCTTACTAATCCCTTCTAACTTCTCCCTTTTTTGTTCTCTGACTACCTCATCAATGATTTCTGCTTTAGTTTTACCTTTAACTTGTTCTGGTGTCGGCTCTACCCCTGTCTTACGCCTTACACCACTAGCAATCTTTCTTTCTTTAACACTGCTAAAGACTTGTCCTGTTGCAGCACTCTTCTTGCTCAAAGTTCCTGCAGGAGCGTCAATAGAACTAGCCTGACCCGCACCAGAAGAGTTTGAGCTATTTTCATCAGAATTAACGGATCTCCCGCCATATTGATGGTAACGACTCATAATTTCAACAATACTCTTTTAGCTAGAATTCCCTCAAAAACACAATAAAGACCGCAACATTTAATAAATTTTCTATTAATTCTACTTTAAAAGACAATAAAAAGGTAGCAAAATGGGCTTCAGGATAAC
>JAHWHT010000065.1 GCA_019323135.1 Candidatus Woesearchaeota archaeon | reverse complement strand
CAAATGAAGAATATATACGCAATATGGACAGTGATGATTTTGAGACAATCGAGTTTTTAATTAAGCCTAAAACAGATAGTACGCGTTTGAATGTTGTTATGGACTTCAAAGATCCTTACAACAAAGAGTATAGCCAGACATATGACCTGCCATTAAGAATTGTAAGCACTGCAGAACTAGGACAATCCAGTTTCCCATGGGGAACTACATTTGTTGTGCTGTTAGTTATTGCAGGCATAATCTATTGGTGGTACAGGCGCAGGAAAAAGAAAAAAACTAAAAAATGATTTTAGATTATTTTTTACTTGCCTTTCGTAGTCTTAAAGGCCGCTCTATGCGGACCTGGCTGACTATGATTGGAATATTTATTGGTATTACTGCAGTAGTTAGTCTTATTTCCCTAGGCCAAGGTATGCAAACGTCGATTAATGCAGAATTTGAGAGAATTGGCAAAAATAGAATTATGATTACACCAGGTTCTGGCCAGTTTGGTCCAGAAGGCGGCACCCTTTCTTCTGGAATAATGACTGAAGATGATTTAGATGTGGTCAGAAAAGTTCGAGGTGTTGATGTTGCAACAGGGACTGTCTCCAAAACAGGGCAAGTCAGATTCAAGGATGAAGCTAAATATATGAGTGTCTGGGGTTATGATGCTGATAAAGATGCAGAAGAGATAACAAAACGTACTTCTTATTTGGATATTGAAGAAGGAAGACAATTAAAAAAAGGCGACAAGTATAAAGCAGTTATTGGATATAATATTGCACATGATGATTTTGAAAAAGACATTGACATAGGCGGCAAGCTGGAAATTAATGGCATTGAATTCAGAGTTGTCGGTATTCAGAAAAAAGCAGGCACAGGCATGCATGATTCTTTGATTAGAATTCCTATTGATATTGCAAGAGAAATTTATGAAGAACCAGAAGAGATTTCAACTATTTTCGCGCTGACTACTGCTTCAGAAGTACCAAGTGTTGTCGCAGAACGTATTGAAAAGGATTTGCGGCAGTTTAGGGATGTTGATGAAGATGAAGAAGATTTTACAGTCCAGACTGCAGAGCAGACCATTGGCCAGCTTAATGATATTCTCAGTATTGTCACGATTGTTGTAGTCGGCATTGCTGCAATTAGTTTAATTGTAGGCGGCATCGGCATAATGAACACTATGTATACTACTGTTCTCGAGAGAACAAAAGAGATTGGTATAATGAAAGCTATTGGCGCAAGAAATTCTAGCGTACTGGCTATTTTTATTTTTGAATCAGGCATTCTTGGTTTAGCAGGAGGAATCGTTGGAGTATTGCTAGGATTAGGCATTGCAAAGATAGGAGAGCTTCTTGCACAAGGTCTTGGCGCAGATATATTTCACGCAAACTTTAGTCCGTGGTTAATCATTGGCGCACTTGCATTTTCATATTTTGTAGGAACCTTAAGCGGAATATTGCCTGCAAGACAGGCTAGTTTAATGAATCCAGTCGATGCTTTGAGGGGTGGAAAATGATTAAAGATTATTTCACATTTTCATTCAAGAGCCTGAAATCAAGAAGAATGCGTACTTTTTTGACAATGCTCGGCATTTTCATAGGTATTGCAGCAGTTGTCAGTCTTGTCTCTCTTGGACAAGGCCTAGAAAAAGCTATTACAGATCAATTCCAGGCAATGGGCACTAACAAGATTCTTGTTTATCCTGCAGGCGGAATGTTTGGTATTGGTTCTACAGTTGTAATTGATAAAAGTGATTTAAATGTAATTAAAAACGCCAGAGGTATCAAAGATGCTGGCGGCATAATGCAAAAAGTTGGCAAAATTAAATTTGGTTCTGAAAATGAATATACCTGGGTTGCAGGCATACCTACAGATGACTCTAAAAAAATAATAGTTGACACTAGTAATTTCAAGATAGCTAAGGGCAGGGATATCAAGCGCGGTGATAAATACAAAGCAGTTGCAGGGATTAGGTTTTCACAAGCAGATGTTTTTGATAAGGCAGTTAATGTTGGTGACAAGATTGAAATTGAAGGATATAAGTTTGAGATTGTCGGCCAGATGGAATCAATTGGTAATCCAGATGATGATTCTAGTTTGCTTATTCCATTAGATACTGCCAACGAAATGTTTGATGCAAACAATCAATATTCTGTAATTATGGCAGAAGTCGTAGAAGGAGAAGATATTTCTGCTATTGCAGCTTCTGTAAAGAGAACACTAAGAAGACATAGAGACGTTGACGAAGGAGAAGAAGATTTTAATCTGCAGACTTTTGAAGAACTGATGGAATCCTTTTCAAGTATTTTCGCAATTGTTCAAGGTGTCTTGATTGGCATTGCCTCTATCTCTTTAATTGTTGGAGGCGTTGGCATAATGAACACTATGTATACTGCAGTTTTGCAGAGAACTAATGAAATTGGTGTCATGAAAGCTATCGGCGCAAGAAATTCTGATATTTTATTGCTGTTTTTGATAGAATCAGGGTTTTTAGGCTTAGTTGGAGGGACAGTAGGCATACTTATTGGAATGGCCATGAGTAAGTTAGTTGAACTTGCCGCTGCTCAAGCAGGCCTGGGCATACTTAAAGCATACTTTCCGTGGTATCTTATTGTCGGTGCATTAGCATTCTCTTTCATAATCGGTTCTATTGCAGGAGTATTGCCTGCAAGACAAGCAAGCAAACTAAAACCTGTCGATGCTTTGAGATACGAATAGAATTATTCTTTTTTCTTTCCAAAAACCTTTTCAGCTAAAGCTGCGCAACGCACACCACAAAGTCGAGCATAATCTTTATCAAATCCAGAAATAACATAACCAAACATTGCACCAATGTTTGCAGCAAATCCCTGTTTATCTACAACTCGCGCATCTAAAATTCCATGTTCTGCATGTTCACTCTCAAAAACCATTGGATCATTTTCATCAAGAAGTTCTTGTAATTTTTCTTTCTCTGCTTCTTCTGCCGCAGTATCTATTACAAAATAATTGATTGTGATATCGTGTGCCGCATCACCGCCCGCACCAATTGCTTTCAAGCTTATCTTATGATGATATCCTTTATTTTCAGGCACAACAACGTAATTTGTCTCTATTTTCTTAGTGGCAATACTTGCGCTAAAATTATCAACCAATCCTTGAACATACTCAAACGTAGATCCTTGCTCATCTAACTTATCATCAAGCATATGTCCAGTAACATAGAATCCCTCAACTGCAGTATCTTTATATGATTCAAGTATTTTTTCTATTTCTGTTAATGTTAATTCTTCTCCCACTTTATCTCACCCTTAAACCCAAAAAAACTGATTTGTGTTTAAAAAACTTTTGCTAGTATTGCCTACTCTAACCATAAAGTATACTAAAATCAACCTAAATAAACTCGAAAATTCTTCGAAAAATTATAAGAAAAACATATAAAGAAATTTATCCATTAAAAAAACAAAGAAATAACAAAATCTGTTGTGCCTAGCACAACAACTCAGGTTTATATTATCCTATACCCTACTAATGAATATCAAAAACATTTGTGGTCGATAAAATGAATCAATATGAAACAGCCCCTACAATGGTGGAAAAATTAAACGAAAAATACATTGAAGAAACATCACTCAAGAAAAAGTTGATACAAGCCGCAGCAGCATTTGCAGCCGGCGCAGGTTTAATGACTATGTTATCAACATGTTCAGGCTCAAAAGAGGCGGCAACAAACACACCCCCAAAGCAATTAGAACAAGCGATTATGCAGCTCGCGCCTCAGGAACGGGCGCGGGTTGTCTATAACGTTGCTAAACATGATATGTTAGATGAAGAAAATTCATACTCTGCAAGAGCTTGGTTTTTAGAAAGCCAGATCAGGCAGGAAAATGAGAGGGATAAATAATGGGTTTGATAAAATCACCAATAAGTTTGATTAAATTCGGCGTCAAAGCAGTTACAAATACTGCATTTTATGGTTTAGCTCTTTATGGAGCGATTAATGTTTCTCTCAACACTTACTCAGCGGTTTCATACCTTAAATCACTGCAAAAGCCTGAAACTAAGCAGGAAATTGTTGAAACAACCCAGATGAATAAATACAAACAACCTCAAGATTACGTCACTGACTCAATTGACAAGCAGATAAGGACTGCTGCTGCTGAAGCGATTATGGGTGAATCAATTGATAAAAAGATTGATCAAAAAGTTGAAGAAAAGCTTTCAAGATATTTGAAAAAAGAAAATTTGCTTGATTTGCTTAAGAAAGATCAAAAATATACTGAATACAGCACAGATTGAATAAATTCAACTGAATCAAGTTCACAAAATGTGATTAAATTAGCGATAGCTATACAATTTCAAGGAGGGAAAAAATGGCAAGAACAATAGAAGACATAAAGGCTTACCAGCTCAAGGAAGCTAAAAAACTGCTTAATCATGACGAAAAACCAGGAATAATCAGTCGTGTAAAAAACAGTTTTGCAGGAAAAGTCTTGTATGCAGCAACAATGGTTGGAACATTGGTGGGAGTTGCAGAATATCATGGTGCAGCAAATTCTGCAGAAGTAAAAAACACTGTTGCAAACGTCACAGAAACAGTCAGTACAAGAGCAGAATATCACACTAACCAGCTTGTCAAGTTTGCTGATTCTTTTACAAACAGCGAAAAAGAACAAGACATTGGAACTGTTCTGAATAAACAAAAACAAGAGTACGTGGATTTGATAGAACAAGAACCAAACAACACTACAGCTCAAGAAAAGCTGAAAAAGCTCGATTTGTTGATAAAAACATACGAGCAAGAAAATAATCAAGTAGAATGAATGGAGGTAAAATAAAATGACAACCACAGCACAAGCCATGTATGATGGTCAAGATATGAAAGATATTGAAGATAGAGTTATGAATCCAGGAGTTGATCCAGATAGAGAAGCAGAAATTCTTCAAAAAAACAAAGACAAATCTGTAACCGTAGATGAAATATTAAAAATGTATGAAGGAACTGACAGCATACGAGATCTTACTTTTAAGGATAAAACACCTATTCAACAGACAATGCTTAAGTTATGCTATACAGTAGGACTTACAAGCCCTGAAGCAGAATTGACAAAAACAAAAAAAGCATATGATAAAAAAGCAAGTCTGCTTGAACAAATGAAAACCAGTTATAGGGAAGAGAAAAAGTCTATTGAAGAAGATATTACTGAAGAAAAAGGCTGGGTTTATGACTGCGACAAGATTATTGAGCAGAAAGAAAACGAGAAAGAAGAATTAGAAAAAGAGCTTGCTTATGAATCAGAAGAAGTCAAAAAATGCAAAGCAGCTTACAAAACTGCTCCATCAAAAGAGCAAAAAGAAGAATTGATTGAGATGGTCCGAGGTTATGATGAAAGCAAGGCTGTTAAAGAAACCAAAATAGAACAGCTTGAAGATGATATTGAAGTTGCGAGCGATTCTTTCAATGATCACTATGACGACTGGCAGGATTTGAAAGATAACAAAAATGATCAAGTGTGTATGCTGCGTGCAGTAAACAAGCTTCAAAGAGGCTATAAGCGTGTTGCAAAATCCTATGATAAGATTTTGAAGAAAAGCAATAAAGGCAAGATTACAGATTGTAAATTAATTGCTCTTCTTATGGAAGACTTGCAAACAGCGTTTGATGCTAAAAAAGACGTAGACCAGGCTTTAAAAAAGCAAAGAGACGGAACAAAAGGCGTGCCTAAATTAGTAGAGCAGCAGGAAACGCCTAACCGGCAAGACCAAGAAAAAGAAGAAGAAGATATCAAAAGAACTGCTGGTGAAAGTGTCAACAAAGCAAGAGAGCGTAGAACTAGCCTGTACACAAGCATGTAATTTTTTATTTTTTTATTTTAAATTTTTTTTGAGGTGCCCAAAAATGACTCTTGAAGAAATCATAATTGATCCGAGTGAAATTACGGTTAATAAGAATGTGTATCGCAGAAGGTTAAACACTGCAACTCTTGCATTCAATAAGAAAATTAAGAACGGTGCAAGAAGAAATATACTTCCGCAAGAAGG
>JAHWHT010000064.1 GCA_019323135.1 Candidatus Woesearchaeota archaeon | reverse complement strand
GTATTATATGTATATGATAATGCGCTTAACCATCCGTCACCTAATAATGCGCCGTAAAATTCTAAGAATAAGGGAGAATTAATGTTTATTTTAAATGCGTCTTTAGTTTTATTATTTTTGGCTTTGCCGCCGGCTATTTGTCTTTTTTTAATTTCTCCTGCGCCATATTTTTTAAGAAGAACATAATACGTCTTTTTACCACCTTTTGTTTTGCCCCAGTTATCTTGTTGTTTATCTATAATCTCTAACTTTTTAATTAAATGTTTAGGAATTATTTTTTCAGGAATATATCTTGTTGTATCATAAAACCAATTCTCTAGAGTGCTTTTCGGAATATTAATTCGAATAGACAATTCTTTCAAGCTGTTAGATTGGTTTTGTTTTTTCAAATACTTGCATAGTTCATTTTTTGAATGTTTGGTCAATAAAAGTCTCATAATATTTTTCAAAGACAAAGAATATATAAACTTTTCTCTATTTGGGCTAAACTGCGGGTGTTTAAAGAGGGGTTTGGCGGTTTTTAAAGTTTACCACTTTCTTTTTGTCTTAAGAACTTCTTGAAAGATTGAAGAAATCCAGTTTGCAGTGGTAAAGTATGGTATAAATAAGAAATATCCTACCGCTCCGATTAAATTGTGTGTTACTCTTTCATTGAATTTTTTATGTGCCTGCAGTATCAAGAAGAATCCTAACACTGTTGCCATGATGATTGGTATCATTATTCTTAGGTTTTGTGCTAAGAAGAGTTCCTGTAGTGTAGGTATTTCTATTAATGTGGTCCAGAAATATCCTTTTATTGTCGTGCTTCTGAGTGTAAACTCTATCATTCTGTCAATAAAGCTGTATGCGATTATGCTGATGTTTGTTATAAGCAGGAATACAACTAATATGTTGATTGGCATCTGAAATACCCCAAAGAGTCCATGTTTTTTTGAGAAAAGCATTGATCTGTATTTCCACATGTTAAAGATGTATCCTCTAGCCCACCTTATTCTCTGTTTCCAGAGTGTTTTCATATCCATTGGCGCAAGAGTGTGTGTTGTGCTTTTTGTCTCCATTTCTATCTTATAGCCATGATACTTTAGTCTCATTGCTATTTCCATGTCTTCTGTTAGATTGTTTCTGTCGTTAGTAAATCCGCCTAGTTCTCGCAGTGTTTCTGTTCTATATACAGACAATACGCCTGGTGTTATTGCAAGTGTTCCTATGACTGCCATAAGTTTTCTTATCATATTGCTCATGATATATTCAAAGAACTGGATTCTCTCGAGTAGTTTGCTCTGAACATCTACTCTCACTCTGCTGATTACTGCTCCAACTTCTGCATCGCCAAAATGAGGTATCACTAATTTTATTGCGTCTGAATTTATTCTGCTGTCTGCGTCTACAACTGCAAAGAATTCTCCTGTTGCAGCATCTATTGCAGCGTTTACTGCAGATGATTTGCCGCCATTTGCTTTGTTTATTAGAAGTATTTTGTATCCTTTGTTTTTCTTGATTATCTCTTGTGCAACTTTTGCAGTATTGTCTTTGCTTCCGTCATTTACTATGATTATCTCTAGTTTTTCTTTTGGATAATCTGCCTTTACTATAGAATCAACAGTTTTTCCTATTGTTTTTGCTTCATTATACGCAGGTATTCCTATTGTGACTTTTGGATACCTCTTTAGCTTAGCCTTTTTTGGCTCCTCTGCATAAAGTACACTAATCCAGATGATTGTCAGCCATAGTGTAACGAACAATATAGCCCATAATACGTGTTGTAACATAGTGTTTATTTAAGTATTTGAGTTTTTAAAGGTTTCGTATGAATTTTATTTTTTGGAGAATAGCTTTTTATATTAACACCTATTTTATGATAATATGGCTGGGAGAGACAGTATCTATACTGCACTTGTTGCAGGGTTAGGTGTTTTTATTTTTCTAGTTATGATTCTCATGTCTTACATCTGGAAAAACACAGGTTTTGTTCCAGACATGATTGCTTTCATTATTCTGACAATCTTTTTTTATTTTACTTATGATAAGTGGAATCTTAGCCTTCCAATATATACTATATTGATTCTGAGCTGGCTTCCGCACTCAATGGGCTTTATGGGTTATTACTTGAATACACCTATTGGATTATCTTGGGATCATGTAACGCATTTCTTCCCTATATTTGGTTTTGCATTGCTATTCTTTAATTTCCTGCATCAATGGATGGACAGGAAGTTTTTCACAAAGAAAACAATATTCTTGATTTTAGTAGTCCTGCTTGCAGCCTCTGGTGTTGGTGTTGTTATTGAGCTTATCGAGTTCTCTGGCTTCCTTGTCTACGGCTTTGGAGACGGCGCTCTTGCATTTGGAGCCGGCGACGCCTGCGACGGACAGCTAGTCTCCACATTCGAAGAGATCGACGCATACGGAGGCGGCTGGTTCAACACAATGTATGACTTAATCTGGAATTCTCTAGGAGCACTCTCTGCGGTTTTCTTAATGACTGTATGGAACTACGGCATTAAAAAACCTAAAAGAAATTTATTTGATAGTTACTGAACCATCTTCCTTAACATTTCAGAAATCTTCTTACCAGCAGCCTTTCCTCTTAACTTCTTCATTGCTTCCCCAATCAAAGCATTAAACTGCAGTCCTTTGTTCGCAGCAACTATCTTCTTCAGTTCTTTCTCTAAATCTGCATCAGACATCATGTGATATTTCTCAATCACTTCAGAAACAGGCTTATTCTCCTTAAGAATATCTAGAACATTTTCTTTAGCTATCTTGTCCGCACTTAGTTCATCAAATAAGAGTTCATAATCTTCTTCAGAAGGATTAATATCAATTTTAAACTGTCTTTTTACTATTTTATCTGCAGTCATAACTATCTCTGCAATATATGCTGCTTTTATTTTCTTATGCTTAGCAACTAATTTCTCAAACAGTCCAGCTTTAGGTGATTTAGAAGTCAAAACTGCCAAATCTTTTCCTAAACCCATTTTTTTATACTTGGGGATTTTATCTGATATTAATTCTGGCAACTCAATAGAATCAATCATTTTTTTAGTGATTTTAATAGGCGGTATATCAGTCTCTGGATACATTCTTGCAGCTCCAGGCATTGGTCTTTCATAACTGGTTGTGCTGTCTGGATTTGCTTTCCTAACTTCCATTGGTACGCCCTCAATTGCTTGATTCGCTCGTTCATTTACAGCAGCAAGAGCTTTAACACATCGTTCTTTCTCATCTGCAACAAGAGCAAATGCATCATCTTTTTTGCAGCCTAATTCTTTCTTAAGAATCTCAACTTCTCTGTCTGTTATTCCATAGTTAGGCAGTTCATCTGAGTGGATTATCCCTCCTACTCCTGCTATCACTCTTGCTTTTTCAGAAAATTCTGTTCCTAATCTTTTCTTTGGCTGTGTTTCTCTCCCAACTAAACCATTAAAACCATTTAATTTTATTCCCATTATTGAATTTCCTGCTTGTAGTGTTTTTGTGACTAATTTTGATCCAGAATTCTTGAGTGTTTTGCTGACATCAACAGTTTTGCTCGTAAATGGCTTCACTCTAGCTTTCTTAAGCGTTTTACTTATTTCAACCAGGTTTATCTGCCGTGTTATCTCATTCTCAACTAGTTGAGGTATTGCTTTAAGGTCTTGCGCACCCTTTATCTCTACTCGTGCACCTTCTTTGATAGATACATTGACATCCTGTCTTATTGTTCCCTGTCCTCTTTTTGCTTTTCCAGTACTGCGTAACAACATCCCTAATTTCTCTGCAGTTTCTTTGCAGTGTTCTGGAGATATTATGTCTGGGTCTGTTGCTATCTCCATAAGCGGTATTCCCAGTCTATCTAAACGATAAACCGCGCTATCTTTGTCTTCTTTGATTATTCTGCATGCATCTTCTTCTATAATGATTGTTGGTATTCTTACTTTGCCCTCTTTAGTTTCCAATATTCCATTTCTTGAAACTAATGTAGTTCTTTGGAAACCTGAAGTATTGCTTCCATCAACAACTGTTTTCCTCATCACTTGTGCGCCATCTACAAATGTTCCTTTTAGCATCTTAGATACCTGCAGAGCAGTTGTAAATGCTTCTTGATTCATGGGATTAGGAGGATTTTCATCTAGTTCAACTAAACAATTAGTGTCATAATATCCTTCATAGACAAAGTATTTTCCTTTTGCAGTTTCTTCTGCAGCAGCCACATCAACTTTGCCAGTCTCTCCAACAACAGCACGCAACTTTCTTTTCACAGTAAACTGCGGTTCATCATCTCGTATTGTAGTCTTGCAATTACAGAATAATTTTCTGCCTTCAAGCTGCTGATGTATCTCTATTCCGCACTTGAATCCTAGTCTTTTAAGATCAGTCTTTTCCATACTTATTCTCCTTTTATTGGAATCATCGCTTGACAAACTCTTTTTCATATTCGAGTCTTTTAGAAATTTCACCAACTAAGTCCTGTCCAATCATTTCTTTTGCTTTTTTAGGATAATTGCTCAAAAGCCAGGCCAATTTAATATATGCAGTTTCTGTTGTCATGTCACAATAATTTCCAAGAACTCCTGCCTCCTGCAGTGTTCTGCCAGGCGCATAGATGTTCATGTCAACCTCTCCAAAGATTGTCTGTGTTGTCATAACTGTCACAGTCCCTTTCTTAATCAAACTCTCTAGTTCTTTCAGTATTTTTGCATTTTCTTTTGTGAATTTGTCTATCTCCATTATCGGAGCATGTCCTAGTCCTGTTCCGTCTATGATTAAGCCAGCATATCCAGAATATGCCTTGAATTGTTCTGCATACATGTTAGGGTAGCAATAGATTATTCCTACTTTTACATCTTCTTTCATAGGCAGTAATTTGAGTTTCTTTGTACTAGACACTTTCTTGAATCCTGTCCGCAATAAATCAACCTTTTTCTTTGAATAAGTCACTCTTGCCCAAGGTTCTGTATTGATTGCCTGGAAAGCATCACGCCGGCTTGAATGCATTTTTCTGCATTTTGTTCCGGGTAGTATTATGCAGTTTTCATCTTCTGTATTTTCATGCATGCACACTGCTACCTCTGCAAACTTTTTGTTTGCCGCAATAAAAAATGCTGCAGATATTAGATTCAGGGCTGCATCAGAGCTTCCTCTGTCAGAACTGCGTTGCGCTCCAACTATAAGTACAGGTATTGGTAAATCTTGCAGCATGAATGATAGTGCTGCAGAGGTATAATGAAGAGTATCTGTTCCATGTGTAACAATTATTCCATCAACTCCTGCTTTGACTTCTTTCTCAACTTCTTTTGCAAGAAGATTATAGTGACCGAATCGCATGTTTTCAGAAAGCATGTTTGCAACAAGGCGGGATTTTATGTTTGCAATGTTTTTTAGTTCTGGAAACATTGCTGTTATCTCTTCTGGTTCAAATCTTGGTGTAACTGCTCCTGTTTCATAATCTACTTTTGATGCAATTGTTCCGCCAGTATGTAGTATAACTATAGTAGGAAGGCCTTTTTTTGGTTTTTCTTTAGGAAACTCTGCTCTTTTCTCTTTCTTCTTGCCCAGAGGCTTTATCTCTTTCACTCTTTTCTTATCTATTCCCATATTATAGCCAGTATCTAATTTCACAACAACAAATTCTTTCTCTTCTGGCATTAGAACTCCCTCTATTTCTTCTTTGCCAGCGATGATTTTTACCCTTTCTCCTGGTTTTGCCATATTCTGCATATTAGAAATCTCTTATTTATTAATGTTGCGAAATAAGGTGTGTGTATAGCGCCTAGCGAAGTTCTCAAACATACAATGCGATTTAAAATAAATCGAAATAAAATCAACAACAGAAACTAAACGAAGCGCGCTATACGCATACGATATAAAAAGAAAAATAAAGAAAAAAAATTAAAATTCAACTTTTGGTGCTTGTTCAGCCCCTTCTACTGCTGCAAAGCTCTCTTTTCTTTCAAATCCAAACATTGAAGCAATTAGATTTGTTGGAACTTTTCTTACAGCATCATTGTATCGCTTGATTGCCGCATTAAAGTCTTTTCTTGCAACTGCAACTCTGTTCTCAGTTCCTGCTAATTCATCTTGCAGACTTAAGAAGTTTTCAGTTGCTTTTAGTTGTGGATAGTTCTCAACATTTATGTTAAGTCCGCTGAA
>JAHWHT010000063.1 GCA_019323135.1 Candidatus Woesearchaeota archaeon | reverse complement strand
CGTTGTTTTATAATAGAATTCCAGATCTACATAATCACCAAAAGATGCGTTTAGGATTGTTATATTATCTTGAAATTGTTCTCCATAAGCATTATTTCCAGAATCTGAAACAGTTAGCGTTTTGTATGTAAAAGAATACCCATAATATTCAAGAGTACCAATTGGGTCTGCAAATAAAAAGCTTATATTATGATTGGTATTATCATAAAATTCTTTTGGAGTAAAATATATGCTTATACCAGAATAATCAACTTCTGAAACCTCAGAAATGTTTTTTGCTATCTTGACTGTGTATGAGTCAAATAGGATAGGATTTAAGGAAAATGATTTTGAAGCATAACCAGATTTTGAAACAATAAAGTTATATTCGACGTCTGTCTCATAATAAAATGCAGTTCTTCCAGTTACGTCTGTGGACAAAACAGTCACTACTTCCCATTCGTCACCTACAACTCTTGAAACGGAAATAGTTGCATCTTCTATATATGAACCGTCATTTGAGTCTTGTAATGTAAAAGTAACTTGATCGGTAACATTAGAATCTAATAGATAAGCATTCAGAACTTGAGAAGATGATTCAGACACAGTTATGTAATATATAGCCTTAGAGTAGTTTGTAGACTCCAATGTTACTGTGTAGTTATCGGCATCTAATTCATTAAAAATGTAAGTTCCATTAGTAGTATAGTATTCTGTCAGGCCTTCATCATCAATTAATGTTATTGTTACATTGTCAGTTATTGTGCTTCCGTCTTCTTGATCGTATACATTAATCAGCAACTGTGCAAGAGTCCAGTTTATTGCTTCTTCTGCTACTTGGTAACCGACCCCAGTATATTCTGCACTCGTAAATACTCTTGTTCCGTAATCTCCGCTACTGTTCAAACAATCTAGTCTTTCTTGTCTTACAGTATGAGACCCATTCCAATAATACACTAAATTCATTTTGAAGCCGTAAATATCATTATAATTGGTGCAATTAGAAATGTCATGTTCTGTGTCAGTGTAAGATGTATCAGTTTTCCAAACGGCACTCAAAGCATTTTCTGGAATTGTATAATTAACGTAATATGTGCCATCAATAGAGTAAGTTGCCCAAGAGCCATCTTTCCAATTATCGCAGTTTGTACATAAAGTTTGATAATAGTTACCAGTATCAAGCCCTCCACAACTAGCTGCAACGTCTGCGCTTTCTTGATAGCAATACAAACCAAGAGCATTAAAACTCAATAGAATGAATACAAGTCCATATAATATGCTTCTTTTCATGTCAACCAAATCTTGATAATGCAAATATTGCAATTATTAATATAAAGATAATGAAGACTGTTATATTCTCATAAAAAAAGGCTTCTACACCAGTATACCCGTGTTCTTCTACTGCTCTTGTTCCAACATCATTTAACCAGGAACTAAGGCCTAAAGTGAATAGAATTCCAAATACCAGTAAGTAAAAAATTACAGTGAAAACCGTGCCTTTTTTTGTTTTTATCATTTATTACCTCCATTTGATAGCTTTAATTTTTGATCTTATTTTGTTTGCTTGAATTCCTTTGAATGTAATTTCTTGAAGCTCGCCTAAAGATTTAATTCTCCTTTCTCTTTCTTCGATATATACGTTAGGCTCGCGGGTGCTTTTTCTGAAATCTCTGCCTAGATTTGAGAGTCCAATATCTACAGATCTTTGAGTGTCTTGATCTATGACTCTTAGGCTTGCTGCTGCAGTCGTTTGAACTCTGCCTTTACCAATAATTGCTGCTTGTTGAATACTAGCAATATTTTCTCTGATAGTTTGAAATATTCCTCCTCTTCTTACTTGCACGGCAAATTTTGAAGAAGTTCTTTGAAAATCATTAAAGAAATTAGGAACATTCGTTATTATGTTTGTTTTCTGAGCTTGTATTAATAAAGGAATAGAAACTTGCCTTTGTTCTGTTACTGGCTCTTGAATTGTTGTTTGCTTCTGCAGCTCTCTTTGAAGTTGCTGAGTTATACTTTTTGTTTGAGTTAATTGTTTAGTCAGAACTTCTTGTTTTAATTCTGTCCGCTGCCTTTGTCTTGTTCTTGATTTTTGCAGCTCCTTCGTCAATTCTTTTGTTAGTTCTTTTGTTCTAGTAAGAGTAATTACATCTAACTTACTTAACGATCTTGTTTTAGCAACAGAGTCCAAAATGGACTCCGTTGTTGAAGACATTATTTTTGGCGTTGGAATAACTATTGTATCTTGGGACAGTGATATTTGAGTAGGACTTGAAGAATAAAACTGAAGGTCTCCTGTTGTAAACTTCATTTTTTGTTTTTCAATCTTAACTTTATTTATATTTTTTAAAGATAATTCTCCTCTTTCTTCTCTAATAAAAGCGCCAATTAAATCTTGTACCAAACCAGGCCTTTTCTGATAATCAATAACATATCTTGAAGCAAACTTTCCAGTTTGAGTTGTTAATGATGTTGCAGGTTTGTCTGTTATAACTTCGGTTAGCGTAACTCGAATATTGTAATCTTTTGCTTTTGTTGGATAATCAACAAATTCATATTCTGTTTTTTGGATATTTATTTTTACACCGCTTGGAATTGGCTTTTGATAAATAACTTCTGTTTTAGGAGATATTGTTTCAGTTTTTATTTTTTGAATTTCATAAGTAACACCTTTTCCTTTAGGTTGGAATGTAGGCTTTACAACTTTTTGTTGTATGTTTGAGACTCCTTTAGAAACCATTTGAGAGGTTTTTATTTCAAGTCTGTAATCATCTTTTTTAAGAGAGTCTTTGATTTCTACGGTTTTCTTTGGCTCTGTAAAAACAATGTCGGGTTTTATTGTATCTCTAATCTTTCCGATAAGCTTTTCTCCTTTGAATATTTTAGATGTCCTTTGACCTGCTACACTTATCTCTGAAACTATCCTGTATTTACCTTTTGTTAATACAGAATATTGAGTTCCGTCTTTGACAATAACCCCCCTTATTTTTGTGCCTTTTGGACTATCTGATGTGAATGTCTTTACAACGGCCTCAGGGACGTCCTGAACGTACTTTTTTGAAGCAAAGGCTTTCTCCTTTATTACTGTGATATCGTCTGCTCTAAGTACCTTATCGGAGGCCACAGAATACTTTCTTTTCTTGTAACCTATAGAATCATCAATGATAACTTTTCCAGGCTTCTCTTTTGACAGTTTTTTTAAGAATTTTTCAGCTTCTGGTTCAACAAAAGGTTTTCCTCGTGCTTTTGCAGTAGTTGCAGAGATTTTTCTAATTGCTTTCGAGCCTGCATATAAAGCAACATCAAAAACAACAAATGCAGCAGCAGCTTGAGCTTTAGTTTCAATTGTAGGTTGTTTTGCAACACTGTAAACCTCATAAGTTAATATTGCTGTTTTTGTAATTACTGGAGCTGCTTGAAGAGCCGAACCTATAAGCTTTCCTCCAACATAAACACCTGCTACTGCAGTAACTGGATAATCAACCGCTTGTTTTGCTGTACCTTTTAATGCTGCACCAAAAGAAGCACCTGCAAACTTAGTTGCGGTTGGAATTGTTCTTGCAGTAACTTGTCCCGCTACAAATTCGGTTTTTAATGATTGATAAAAAAGAGAGTCTTTATCTTTGTCAATAAAGTCTGTAAACTCTGAAGTTGCTTCAGAATACGAAGTTTTAAGATTTTTTAATGATTCTGCTTGTCTTTCAACAGTTTCATTATAACTTCTGCTTAATTTAACACCTATAGCCTCGTCGCCTATTTTTCTCTCTGAAATTAGGCCTTTTTGTGATTCGTATATGTCTTTTGCATATTGTTTTGAATAATCAACAACAGGTTTAGAACGAAGATATATTTCACGGAATGATGAAGCTTCTCCTCTTGTTAAAAATCTTGAAATTGCCGTTTCTGCTTTTCCTAAAGATTCTTTCACAAGATCTCTTTTGGGAGCAGCTTGAATTGAACCTTTTGGAACGGGGACTGTCCTTTTCTGTTGGTTCAATTCTTTAGCTTTTCCCGAAGTAATATATTCAATACTTCTCTGAGCCTTTTCCCGCGCAACAATTGTTTGTTTGGCAGCTGTATCACGATAACCTACAGTCTTATCGTCTTTTTTGACTTCTTGAAAGATCATATCTGATTTGGATGTTTGAGTCTTTTTCTTGAAAATGTTTTCAGGATCTGCAGTTTTTGAAATGTTCTCAAGTTTTTGTTCCTCGTATGATTTGATTCCTTCTTCAGGAATAGAAATGTCTCCTGCGCTTTTGACTTCTTCTGAAGCAGTATATTCTTTTTTGGATGTGGCTTTTGCTCTTTTCCCTGTGTCTCGTTCTCTTTTTGCTTCTTTTGCAGAAACATTCTCAACAGTAACTTTAGTTCCCTCTGTTTCAATCCTGACAAAGCTCCCATCATCCTTTTCAATGATTCTTGTTGATTTAACCATATTACCTCAATTTATCAAGTATGCTTTGCATCTTGCTTTGTAATTTGTTGACATTTTTGTCTGCAACCGAACCAATATTTTGTCCTTCATCATCATAAATTTTTATTTTGAATATATTTCTCATTGTGCTTAACACCTCATACAAAATAAACGAGTAGCATTCCCACCAATAAAGCCCCCAAGCATAAAGCAACAATAGTCTCTGGACTCAAAGAGCCTATTGACACAAAAACAAAAGCGATAAAAGCTACAAATAAAGCAAGTCTAACTAAAGTAAACTCAGAGCGATAATCTTCTTCAGATTGTTCTGCTGTTCCTGTAGAGTTCCATATTTCCATATATACCCATTCACAAGTTTGTGAAGGTGTTATTATAGTCATGTAATCATCATAATTGTCAAAAACATGAGTGTAATTTCCATGTTCATTATTGAAAGGGCCGTAAGCGTCCGCTTCTGTTGATTGAAATTCAATAGGATCTCCGTCATTGTATAGGTATTCTGCGAATTGTGATGCGTTCATTCCTTCTGGTAGTTCATTACCCCATGCGAAACTTGTAACAGTGGAATTAATTACATAAGCATCGTTCCAGTCCTTATTAAGTCTAAGGTTACTATTCAATTCATGTACTGGATAGAACCAATCATATTTTGAACCTAACAATGTTCCATTATGAAAAATATGGACTTCGTTTGTAACTGAATTAAGATAAATCATAAGATAGTATTGTCCAAAGAATCTATCGCTAGGAGTATTGCCAAACTGGTTATGAGATACAATTTGCGAACCATTCCAGTACCCGAATTCAAAAAATCCATTAGTAGTAGGAACTACAGAATAAAAGTTATGTGAAGACTCTCCATTTTGAAATAAAAAATGTTTGTAGTGTCCGATAGGATGATAATTGTACTGTCCTACGAATATCCAAGTCTCAGGCATGGATATATTAATACCATCGTTGGTTCTTAGATGATCAACAGAAGTGTTAGTATAGTATCCCCATTCTCCAGAAGGAGTCTGTTCTAATGGTGGACTTCCTGAAATAGTTAAATCATTTGACCCGATTTTATCCTCTGCATCTGTATTTAAAGGATAACTGTGTTTTACTGCATCATAAATGCTATAATTTCTTGAGATTGTAAATTGATTCATATTACAATCAGGGTCATAAGTGAAATTTACTGCATTAAAAGGTGCTGTACTCCAGTATGTGCTTTCAAACTCAGAACTATTTATTGTAGTTTCATTATAGCTAATTCCTGAATCAAATTCAGGGTCTAGTATGACTCCCTCTGATGTTATTATGTCAAACTTATCATAGTACCCAAAAGGAATTTCATATTCAATACAGAATTGCTTATTTTCATCTTTTTTATAAGAAAACTGTTTATCTTTGTTATACCGTTCTTTTTTCTCTTTGATGTTATCATCTTTGTCTTTTTCCTTTATTTTTACGTCCTTAAGCTTGAATTTATTTTTAGTACCTTCAATATATGAAGTCATACTTTTTGCATCAATAGAAGTTATATTATAGCAGATTGTACCTCTTATGTCTTTATAGGTGAATTGTTCAACTTCTATCCTAATTCCCTCGTGCATACTTTCAACAACAGTAGGTTTTATTGCTAATATAGGCAGAGCTAAAAGCAAAATCATCCCGACCATTATAATTCTGTTTTTTTCCATTTTGAACCTTACATAATAGTGAAAATAATTCCAATTAGTAATACTACAATAACTATAGTAGCAATAGCGCCTATATCAAACCCCGAAAGCACACTCGTAAAAACTAAAC
>JAHWHT010000062.1 GCA_019323135.1 Candidatus Woesearchaeota archaeon | reverse complement strand
CAAACATCAAGGCGGTCTTAAACGCATTTATGTACATATCATATTCTGGCTCAAACATAGAGGGTTCTTCATCAATCATGTAAGCCTCTTGCTTAGCAAGAGCATCTTGAATCAAATCATATTCTTTGGTTTTTACCCTCAATAACGGATACATTTCTAGAGTGTTGCAGATTAAAACCAATAATGACAGAGGCTTAAGAGAAATATCTTTTGCTCTTTGCAGGCAATGCGTGAAATTATATGCAGTCAATGGATCAATGTATAGTTCTGCAATTCTTTTTCCCAGCAAAGTTGCACGATACTTGTCATCTAACAATTGTATAAACGTCCATTTTTCCAGAAGCTTCAGCATCTTATCAATATTTTTCTTAAGTTTATCCATATCCTTGAACTGAAAAGCCCAAAAAGTCTTGCTGAAAAAATCATAAATTTCCTCTTTAGAGCGAATAACTTTTGTTGCAATTAATGAAAGCAAATAAGTTCTCAAAACAGGTTCAACAGCCAGCTTGGAAAAAATATCTTCTGGATCGCCTAAAACAAATTTTTCATGGACTGCATTTTTCTCAGCATCTGAGGCAGTGAGAATAATTGCCTCGCCATATGAATCAAAAGAAGGTCTTCCTGCACGGCCGGCCATTTGGAGATATTCCAAAACAGGAATATCCTGCATTCCTCTGTTGGTAAAACGCTTAACATCGCGAATAATTGCACGAAACGCAGGCAAGTCAATTCCTGCAGCTAAAGTTGGGGTGCAACAAATAATCCGAATTTTACCTTCGCGAAAACTGTTTTCAATCAATTCTCTTTGTTTTGTGTGCAGACCTGCGTGATGAAATGCAATGCCTGCTTTAATACATTTTGATAATCTTTCGCACTGTTTTGTTGGCTTGCTTAATGCCTTAAGAGATTTTTCAGAAAGCTCAGACAAATCAACATTTTTTATTTTTTTACTAATATCTTCAGCACACTTTTCTGCAGAGCGTTTAGTGTTGACAAAAACTAAAGCCTGCTTTTGTTGATTAATAGTATCTATCGCTAAATCTATCACTGGCGTGCCTGATTTCTGCATTATCTTGAGATTGGCCATTATCGAGAATAAGCTTAACCGCCTTTAAATAGATTGTGGGTGAGTGACCAGTGCAAACTTTTGAAAAGTTTGATCAAAGTGCTCTTCGTTCAGACTCCAGAAGCAATCTATGTTATGTTTGCTTTGCAAACATGGTTAAGACTTTTCTTTCGTCCTCACGATATTGCGCAAGCCGAAAAGCATAACTTTTATAAAACAAACCTGGTTTTTAGAGCATAGTATTGGGCCTGTGGCTTAGCCTGGTAGAGCACTCGACTGATAATCGAGCGGTCCCGTGTTCAAATCACGGCAGGCCCATTCATTGTTTTTTGTCAAAAGTTATATAAAAGTTAGAGAGTGAAGATATTCCCATGATATACAAAGGTAAAATAGGCGTAGATATGACTGGGGGAGACGTATTTAAAGGAAAACCTATTCTTGATAGAACCACGCAATACGTTTTACAGGCTGCAAAAAAATATCCTAATTACTTATTCTGCATAGCAGGTCCTAAAGATCTTGCTAATTTAGACTGGCCAACAAATGTGCACCATATTCACGCACTACAAAGTCATTATTTTGATGTGCGCAAAGTGACTTCTGAGCAAAATAATCAAAATACTCCATTAATGCAGTTGCTGCGCAATGCAGAAGAAGAAGGACTTGATGCAATAGTTACACATGCAAAAGCAAAATCAATACAGCAAAACACCATCAAAAATCCGCGAGATCGACAGAGTATAGGACTAGAAAGAATAACTGGATTAAGAAGACCTGCACTTGTTGCGTTAGTGCCGACAGTATACGAAGACAAGTTTGTTGTGATGTTGGATGTCGGCGCAAACTACAAAAATAAAAATGATGAATTAGTGCAATACGCATATTTAGGATCGATAATTGCAGAAGAACTTTTTGGAACAAAAAATCCCAAAGTATCAGCATATAATATCTGTGAAGAATCGGACTTTGGACCTCCGCAATATAAAGAATTATATCAAATTTTAGAACGAGATTCAGAAATAAACTTTACTGGATTTATGGAAGACAGACATGCAATAGGATTGGTTGAGCACTTATATAATACTGAAAGAATAGCAATACCTGATGTGTTAATTGCCGAAGGATTCAATGGAAATGAATTCATAAAAGTTTTGCAGACAGGAGCAAGACTTGTAGAAAATGTTATGAAACAAGAAATGTTCAGAAATATAATCCCTGGAGTGAGTCATCTGTTTAATTATGCGAGAGCAATTTCATTTTTGCGAGTAAAATCACGAGTAAGCAAAAGATTAAAACCAGATAGATTTGGGGGCGCATTGTTTGGCGGAGTAAAAACCAGAAAAAACGGCAACATAGTTTTTATTAAAGGCCATGGTGAAGCTGACGAAGGAATATTTTTTGGAATAGAGCGCGCAATAAGCTATCATGAAAAACAAATAATGCGAAAAATAAATGAAAGAATGCAGAGAAAACTTTTAGCTTCGCCTGCATCAGTAAAATCAAGCGAGCTTGTGAAACTGCAAAAAGAGATATGTTTTCTAGACGCAATGCCCTAATTAATTTAATTTTGAATTCTTTTGACATCGAATTCGTAGAATAGAAGTATGAACGCCCCCTGAGCCAATCTAACTTTTAAAAAAAGTTAGGATCAAAACGGTGCTGCACAAGACAGCACAAGCAAAATTGCTTTCTAAATTTATCTTTGCTTTTTAAGAATAAACGCCCCCGACCCGAGTCAAACAAATTTTTAAGAAAAATTTGATAAAAATAAGTGCTACGTAAAGTAGCACGCACGAAATTTCTTTTAGGCTGAAATTCGCAGGATTAGAATAAACGCCCCCGACCCGATTTGAACGGGTGACCTTGCGGTTTCTAAACTTTTAATACATAGTTTAACAGCCGCACGCTCTTCCACTAAGCTACGGGGGCATGGTCTTGAGTTGTGTTGGTTCATTTAAATAGTTTTCTAAAATAGATGAAAGCACTCTGTGCAATTAGTCCTCGCTAACACTCGGATTATCAATAGTTTTTTAAAAGCATTTAATATTACTTCTTTTTATGGAATATGAATTGGAATTAGAGAAGGCTGCCGAGGAAATAAAGAAGCAGAAGGCCAAACGAGTTTGCATTCAATTGCCAGATGGATTAAAGCCAGAGGCTCAAAAAATCGCAGACGAATTGAAAGAGAGGACTGGTGCAGAGATAATTATATGGCTAGGTTCTTGTTATGGTGCTTGTGATATTCCAAAACAAATTGAAGAATTAAAATTGGATTTATTGATTCAATGGGGTCATTCTGAATGGAAATCCTGAACTATGCTTTAGCTGCATTAGTTGTTTCAACAGGATTAATTTTAGGAAAAATTCTTGCGAGAATTGCAAAAGAGGAAATAAAGCCAGGGGAAAAATATTTTCTTATTATTCAAAAATCACTTTTTTGCGCAGTTATTGTGTTTTTAATGTATTTGAATAAAACAAATGTGCATTATATCTGGATTGGGGGATTGATTATTTTTACTTATCTTTTGTATTTCAAAAAAATAAATCCTGCAGTACTTTCTGCGGTTTTGGGATTGGCAGTGTACTTATCTTCAAAAACAGATTATTTTGTTGTGATTAGCTCACTTACTTTCTTGTATTGGCTTCCAGTAGGAACCTTGATGAAAAAAAAGAAAGAAATTGCCTTAAATCTCATAGTATTTCTAATAGTAGCAATAGGTCTGTTTATACTATAAATAACAAAAGATTTATATATAGAAATGAATATTATTATCTGATATAAGTTAAAAAACTGAGGTGAATAGTTATGGATTTACAAAAAGGATTACCTTTAACAATTCTAGCAGTCGTATCAGTATTGGCTGTAGTTGGTTTAGTCCTAATGTACAATGCAGATGCAACTGGAATGGTCGCAATGAGAACATATGGTCGAACAATATTGACAGAGGCTCCAAAAACACCATACCAAGTTAATGCATGGGGACAAGCAATAAAGGCAGTTAAACCAAGCAACCCTTGTTATATATTAGGAATACAGGGCGACATTTATGAACCAAAAGATGTGCCAGTATATCTGAGTGTAGAGCAATACAACAATTTAAACGTATGTTATCCTTACTTTGACATATACGACACAAACACAGACAAAGTGTGTTGTGTACTTTGAGGTGAATAATCATGGCTGAAAGAAAAATCGTTTTAGCGGCGGTCTTTGCTGTAGCAGTAGTAGGAGTAATACTAATGCTTTCTAGTACAAGCACTGGCCTATTTTCATATGATCAACCAAATACTCCTGGAGAAATGGAAACATGGAGAGTATCTGCAGCAGGCAGAGCATTATGGGGCGCTCAAAAACCATATGGTGAACCATTAGGCGTAATAAATCCTGACGGCGGAGAATACCAAGTAGACGGACAGACACCTGGCAATCTAGGACAGACTGAAACAAGAAAATGGGGCTGGAAGAAAACAGCAGGAGATCAGATAGTAACTAAATTATCTTGCATAGTTTCAGAAAGAGGAGATTATGGTCTAGAATATCCTAAAATTGAAGCAGATAGACTAGAGACATCTAGATTAAAAGATTGTTATGATAACTACAGAAATGCAGGTGCAGACAGAACAATATATACACCGGCAGCATTTACTTCCAAAGATAAACCAGAATGGGATGCAGGAAGATGTTGTTTTGATAGAACAACGTCAAGATATTAAAATAATAATTAAAATTTGAGGTGAAACAAAAATGAATGAAAAGAGAAATCTTTCATTGGTAATACTTGGAATAGTTGCAGTTATTGCAGTCGTAGGATTGGTACTGCTTTTCAAAGGAGCAATGAGTGGAGCATATTCTGTTTCAGCTACGCAATATGGCCAATCTAAGTTATACCAAGGCGGAAAAACAGATAGATACCAAGAACTATACGGCAGCTGGGTAGCTGGAGCACCAGAAGTATATGAAAAACCAGTTTATTATGCAGGATACTGGGACACTGGCTCTGCTATAATGCAAGTAAAACCAACAGTAACAAGATCAACAAGTCCGTTCACGTCACCTTGCTATCCGAACAGAGAAGCATCCAGACCAGAACAGATAAATTACTGGGTTGGAGACACTGCTTGTCAAAACTTGCAAAACACAATCTATGAAAAATAAGATTTTTTATTTTTTTTAACTTTTTTTAAATTGTTTGGTGGCATGAATGAACAAATCTACTGCAATAATAGGATTAATTCTTATAGCAGTAATAAGCATAATAGGACTTCTTATTCTGTTTAAATCAAATTCAACAGGTGCAGGAATATATGCGCAAGCCACTAAATACAATATGTATGGTGAAGGCATACCTATGCTAAAATATAATTGTCCGCAAGGATATGTATTTTCCTGGCATAATCAAGATGGCTGGTGCAAGGCAGGAGGATTGCGGACAGAAACCTGGTTAAGAAACGGAGCTAAGAATTTTCCCAATCCACAAAAGTATGAATATAAAGGATATTGCTGTCCAATAGGAAGAACATGAAAAACAAAACAATGATTTGGCTATTGATAATTGCAATTATTGCGATAATTGGATTAGTTTTAATGCTTAAATCAGGAAGTACTGGATTAGGAACTTATGATATTGCCAGAAACAGAGCAATAGATATGTTAAGTGAAGAACGGCCATATGTTGGCGGTAATCCTGAAGGAGTTATTGTGAGCACAGGACCAAGACAGGGATGGCAGACCTGGCAAGGGCGTGAACCATGTCCAGTAGGATTTAGAATGCAGACAACGAAAATAACCAGAAAAGAAAATTGTATTCCTGTAATCCAGCCTGAAAGATATCCTGATATGATATGTTGTCCAAGAATAAGGTATCAATAAATTCTAAACAGTAAGAATAATTGCATATGGAGGATACTCTCCAGATTTAGGCTGAGGAATATTCTTCTTGAATTTTCTGACAGTTGTGAGGATGTCAATACCTAGGGCCTCTAGAGAAGGTCGTGCTTCATCACTTTTTTTGCATAATGCGCAAGGACCGTTTATCAAAGCAATTGCCTTAAAATATCCTTCTTGAATCAATTGATGTTCCATCTCAAGAATCGCCTTATGAAAATCTGTTTTTTTATTGCCAATTATTAATACTGCACGCTTGTATT
>JAHWHT010000061.1 GCA_019323135.1 Candidatus Woesearchaeota archaeon | reverse complement strand
CATTAACAGTGTATAATGCAATACTTCCAAGAATATCCACAACAAAAAATGTAGGCAAGATAAGCGGAATAGGAGTGAGTGTAGGATACATAGGAACGTTCTTGAGTTTGCTTATGACTTGGGCAATATTACGTTATTATGGCTGGGAAAATATAAATGGAATTAAAGCAATGTTTCCAGCAACTGCAATATTCTTCCTAGGATTTGCATTGATAACATTCTTTATCTTAAAAGATAAAACAGTTCCTACGACCAAACTAAGCAGAGATATACTTAAATCATTTGCAGATGTAAAGAGTACGATACTGCGAATAAAACACCACAAAAATATGGTTTGGTTCTTAATAGCAATGTTCATGTATGTAAATGCAATCAATGCAGTGATAGTGTTCTTGTATCTGTATGGAAGAGCAGAGATTGGATTGACAATAAAATCATTTATGTTGGTTTACATATTATTTTCAATTGCAGCAGCAATAGGCGCTGCACTCTTTGGAAAGATTACAGATTGGATTGGACCTAAAAAAACATTAAGCATTGCAGGAGTGCTATGGCTGATTACATTGATTGTGTTGTTTAAAGTGACTTCTTTAACAACGTTTATTGTTGGAGGAATATTAGGAGGAATTGCATTAGGTGCAGTTTGGACTGCGATGCGGCCATTATTATTGCAGATTGCGCCAAAACAAAAAACAGGACAATTCTTTGGATTTATGGAATTAAGTGATAAGTTTTCAGGAGTAATAGGACCAATATTATTTGGTTTCTTAGTTGTAAGATCAAGTTATTCAATAGCAATCATATCCTTGATTGTATTTTTTGTACTGGGACTGATTGCACTACAAAAGGTGAATAAAAAATGAAAGCATTAACAGAACCAAAAGCTGAAGAGCTGTTATCTAAATATCTTCCAATAGCAAAAAGCATACTTGTGAAAAAACCAGAAGATGGTCAAAAATTCGCAAAACAATATCCTGTGATGCTGAAACTTATATCGCCGCAGGCTTTGCATAAAACAGAAGTTAATGGAATAAGAAAAGCAGATAGTGCAGAAGAACTTGAGGCAGAGTTTAATGACTTGGTTTCTGTTGCAAAGAAGAAAAAATTGAAACTAGAAGGAATCCTTGTTCAAGAACATGTTGAAGGAGTTGAGACAATAATTGGATTAAAAAATGACCCTACTTTTGGACATGTAGTCGTGTTTGGAATTGGGGGCGTATTTGTAGAACTGCTGAAAGATGTCAGCTTTAGAGTGTGTCCAATAACTGAAAAAGATGCAGAATCCATGATAGAAGAATTAAAAGCAAAAGAACTGCTTTTTGGATTCCGAGGCTCAAAACCAGTCAATCTGAAAATCTTAAAAAATGCAATAGTCGCTGTCTCTAAAATACCTGAAAAATATCCTCAAATACAAGAGCTAGACATAAATCCGTTTATGATTAATGATAAAGCTGGCAAAGTAGCAGACGCAAGAATTATTATGAATTAATGCAGGCAGAAATAGGGACAATCCTATTTTCACAAACACATTCTTTACTATAACAAGTGCAGGGAATGCCATCAATAACACAGCCATAACACAGGCCCATCTCGCAATTATCATTAATAGAAGCAACTGCATAAGTCTTGATATTATCAGAAAACAACCCTGCTACTAGGATTGCGCTCAATAAAATCAATGCAAGTATTATTCCTGACCTCATTTTTAAGTATAAAATAAGACTGATTTAATAATTTTGTCTTTTTAAACGCCATTTTGAGCATAACATTTAAATACTTCTTAAAACACTATTAAAGCAGGGGGACAAATATGGCTATAAAGAAAAAATACAGATGTGCGGCATGTAACTGGAAATTTACCAGAAATTTCGCCCCAACACTATGCCCGTATTGTGGTAGAGCGGCAATTGAGGAAGAGCCAGTACAAGACGCAAGCAATATAGTGAGAGAAGTAGAGGAATTAGGACAATAATTTAATTAATTTCTGCAATTCTTGGATAAACATATCACATTCTTCTTCAGTATTATACAGATATAGGCTAGCTCTGATACTACCCAGCATCTTATGCGCATTAAACCAAGAGTGACCGCAATGAGCACCGCTTCTAAGCATTATATTGGCTGCTTCATCAAGCATGATGGCAACATTATGCATTTCTATGCCAGAAACATTAAAACTAAAGATGCATCCTCTGTCTTTAGGGTCAAGAGGGCCAAGCAGTTCAACAGAATCTGCTAGAGCATCTGTTATTTTCTTGTTTAACTTTAATTCATGAGCAGAAATATTATCCAAACCAACTTTTTTCAGGTAATCTGCAGCTGCACCAAAACCCATTATTCCTGCATAATTCTGGAGTCCTGGTTCAAATAAGTGTGGAGCTTTTTCAAATTCACAAGTTTTGTAGGTAGATTCTGAAACAGTACTGCCTCCAACTATGAATGGTTTAAGTTTTGCAAGAGCATCCTGCTTTCCATAAAGTAAACCAACACCGCTTGGACCAAGCATCTTATGTCCTGAACAAGCCATGAAATCAACATCCAACTTTTTAACATCAACAACTTTGTGCGGAGCAGACTGGCATGCATCAAGCATAAACAAACTGCCGTTATCATGCGCTGATTTTATCATCTCTTTAGCATCAATACTAGTGCCGTCTAGATTAGATGTGTGAACCATTGAGACAATCTTAACATCCTTAGTTAGTTTGTCATTCAATGCATCAATATTATTAAATTCTACAACCTCGTGCTTAATTCCTTTTTTGGCAAGCATCTGCCAAGGAATCAAATTAGAGTTATGCTCTTTGTCTGTAGTTATAACTACATCTCCTTTTTTTAAATCAAGAGCATTAGCAACAATATTCAAGGATTCAGTAGCATTTTTTGTAAAAATAATATCTTCTGATTTTTTTGTATTAAATAAACCCTGCAGAGATTTTCTTGCAGAAGCAACACCTTCGTCAACTTTTTTGCCAAGCTTATGCATGCTTCTTTCTCCACAAGCAGGAAATTCTTTGTAGTATTCCATAATTCTGTTGATTACAGGATTAGGTCTGAGACTCTGACAAGCGTTATCTAAATAAATTATAGGTCTGCCTGCTAATTTCTTTTGCAATATTGGGAAGTCTTCCCTTATTTTGTTAATATTAAGACTCATTTTCTGCTTTAGCTAATTCCTCATCAATAATTTTTTCAAATGCTCTTAATGGTTTTGGTCCAATAATAGTTCTTCCATTAATGAAAAATGTAGGAGTTCCATAAACGCCTGCTTTTGCGCCATCTTCAAAATCTTTTGCAATTTCTTCAACATATCTTCCAGATTTCATACATTCATTGAATTTGTCTAAATCTAGGCCTGCTTTTTCTGCAATGCTCTCAATTTGTTTTTCCCGTTCTTCGCCAGTAGATTCTACGCAAACGTCTTGTTCAGTAAACAATAAGTCATGAACATCCCAGAACTTATCTTGCTCTAGAGCACAATTAGCAGCAATATGCAAATCTGCATCGCCGCTTTGTTCGATAGGGAAATCTCTGTAGACAAATCTAATTTTATCGCCATATTTATCTAAAACCTGCTTTACGACATCTTGTGCCTGCCTGCTAAACGGACACATATAACACCCAAATTCAATCATCTCTACTTTTGCATCAGCTGGTCCTAGCGCAGGATCATCATCTGTATCTGGAAGAATAATCTCGCCATCTAATTTAGTGTGTATCTTGGAGAATTGATCTCCTTCTAGTGCGTTATAGATACAAAAACCGCCAGTGTCTTCTGGGCCATAGCAATTGCCGTATAAATAGTAATTATATCCGCCATATGCTGAGTAAGCAAGGCTTGCTATGAATAATATTACAAAGAGCCAAGAGATTATCTCGAAATTCTTGTAGACTATTTTTGCAAGAAATGCATTTTTTCGCATAAGCTTGCCAGTAATCTGGCTCTTTAATCTTTGATCTAGATTAGTTCTGCATTTTCTGAATGTAACTTTTCTAAAAACACAATCAAATGCCTCTGCTGCAAGAGGTCTGTGACTAGCTGAAAAAATAGCTAAAATACTAAAGACCACTAATGCTAAAATACATATCATTAAGACTTAAGAAAAAAGACTGGCTTTTAAATCTTATGGATTTATTAGGTAAACTATTAAATATTATCTTTAAAAAAAGTAATAAAAAAGATAAAAAAAGAGGATTTATTCCTCTGTAGAATTTCCTTCAGAAGTGTCTGTTTCAGTTTCTTCAACACTCTCTGTAGTTGATTCTTCTGTTGTTTCTTCTTTTAATCCAACAATTTCATCAGTTTCAAGATTCTTGTAAACAAGGCCCTGAACAAGATCTAGTTTAGTCAAAGCATACTTGCCATCTTTTTCAATACCGATTTGACTCCACATATCTGGAATAGTTGGGTAATCTCCTAAATCACTTGAAAAGATTACTGTTGGAATAAGCTTGATATCAAAATCCTTAATCAACTGCTTTCCTTCTGTGCTGGATACATCCACGGTCTTATCAATGCCCCAAGACATGCCCATCTGCTGCTCAAACATTTTCTTAAGCTCAGCAGTGTCAAAGCACTCTTCACAACTTGCATCAACAAGATGAGTTATATCAACAACACCTTTAATACTATCAGTCTCTAAATCCATGTACGGCGGATTAACAGTTCTAAGAATCATCTTACCGTCAGATTCTGTGCTTCCTACTGTTTCCCAAATCTTCTGTATTTGTTCGTATTCATTAGCATCTGAAGAGAAAATAATGTAGGAACTTTTGTTATAGAATAATCTGAAACAAGCTCCTTTCCTTCATCGCTGTCAATAGAAACTTCTTTTTCTGAGGCAAACTTAATTCCAAACTGTTTAAGATTAACTGTTAATTTATTTAAGTCAAAACACTTTTCACAATCAGTGTCAGTTAACTTAATAACTTCAACCAAACCTTTGATTTTTTCAGAATCTACATCATAATATGGCGGTGGTGTAGCGTCAAAAACCTGCGCACCTTCTCTTTTTTCAAAAGTAGGCAAGTCAATATTGCTGATTTCTTCTCCAGTCATGATAAATGCAGGCAATCTTTTCAAATCATACTTTTCAATAAGTGCTTTGCCTTCTTCTGAATCAGATTCTATAAATTCAGTCTTTAAAACTTTAAATATTGGCGCATCTGAAATAATATCTGCGGCCTGCGAAGCATTAATACATTCTTTGCAGTCAATTGTAACTGCGGTAAGCTCTACTTCGGGTATAATCTTAATCTCGCCAAGAACTTGTTTTTCAGGCTTAACTTCTTCTTTTTGCTCAGGCAGAAAGGAGTCAAAGACGCCCTGGTAATATAATGCAATCAAAATTACTATAACTGCGAGAACTAGAATAGCATAACCTAATTGTTTCTTACTAATTTTGTAAGTTTCATCATTACTTTTTTTAACATGCTTTTTTTTCATAAATATCCCCCATTTCCGATTATAAGACTGGTAATCAATAACTCATATTTATGTTTTACGCTACTCTTTAGTATGTGCATAGCACGCTTTGTTTGGCTTCTTTTGTTGATTAGGTTCAGATTTGTTTTAAATAGGCTGTGTATTTGAGAACTTCGCTAGGTGCTATGCACATATGTTCTTTAATAAAGTTTAAATACTCTGCAGTCCCTGCGTATTGCATGGATAAGAAAATTCAGAATAATATAAGGAATTGGGCTCTGCAGAATGCGTTAAAGTATGATGGCAAAGCAAATCAAGGCGCAATTATTGGCAAGCTTCTTTCTGACAATCCAGAATTTAAAAAAGAGCTAAAGACACTAAGCAAAGAAATCAGCGCAATAATCAAGGAAGTCAATAAATTAGGTGTTGAAAAACAGCGGGCTGAACTAGAGAAAAATGCTCCAGAATTACTTGAAGAAAAACCAAAAGAGAAGAGAGAAGGTCTAAAACCTTTGAAAGACGCAAAAGAGAAAAAAGTTGCTTTGAGAATGGCTCCTTCTCCATCAGGACCATTACATATTGGCCATGCTTATGGAATTTCTATAAATTCAGAATATGCCAGAATGTATAAAGGCAAATTCATAATCCGAATCGAGGACACAAATCCGGAAAATATCTATGAACTTGCATATGAATACATTCCAGAGGATGCAAATTGGTTAACCAAGAATAACGTGTCTGAAGTGGTGATTCAGTCTGACAGATTAGGGCATTATTATGACCACATGGAAAAGTTAATTGCAGAAGGCAATGCATATGTGTGCACTTGTGATCCAGA
>JAHWHT010000060.1 GCA_019323135.1 Candidatus Woesearchaeota archaeon | reverse complement strand
AGAATCTTGTTGATAATTTAATTAACATTAAGTCTATGGCAAAACTGTTTGACTTAAACAATGAAGTGCTTGCTGATTTGACTAAGGGAAGAAGCTTTGAAAAAGTTCCAGGTGTTGATTATTATATTGTTGCAGGAAGCCAGACCTATAATTTTAATCTTGGATTCTTTTCTGTAACTTCTGCTCAATTGTTTGATATATTAGACATTAATGACGGTATAATTACAACTCAAAGCGCAAGTTTTGTTGGCGGAGAGTTTATTGCAGATGCTTGTGCAGATTATTTTGAAGTAAAGCTCACCCACACTGAATTGATTGACGCATCTATCCCAAGAAGAGTCATTGCAAGAATCATATCTGAAGACAAAATTATTGAAAATCCAGATTATGCTTATTTAGGTTATAATCAATATGTTGATTTAAAGACAGATAACTGTGATGCAGATGAATATTATATCGTCGTGGGAAAACGTATTTCAGAGCTTGAGACTCCTGGAGTTTTATACTGCAGCTGCGGTAATGGAGTTTGCGGCGAGGGCGAGACTCCAGATACCTGTCCGCAGGATTGCATGAATTTGTATGCGCTTGGTTCACTGTGCATGTTTCTTCCTTTGATGATTTTATTGTTATTGATTATTTTGGTTGCCTTGACATCAGTTTACTTTGTGAGAAAATATGTTAAGAAAGTAGAATCAGGCAATACTTGGCAGGGCATATTGTGGTTCTTTGTGTTTGTCACACTGCTTGCTTTGCTCATGTTATGGTTTATGTGCAAATTGCTGCCACTGGTCAGCTGGATTGTTTTAATATTAGTTGGTGTTGCTCTGTTTATTGATTTGGCAATGCCTAGATTTAAGGAGTTAGCTAAAGAACAATGAAAAATAAGATAATTTCAATCATGGTCCTGATTTTGCTAGTCTGCATGCCTTGTGCTTTTGCGCAGATTTCAAATTTGCCTAATGCAAAAGCGCATTCTCGTTTCTTGCACGAGATTAGCATGGAAGAATTCATGCTTTTAGGTGGTTTGACTTATGATAATATCGGCCAATATGCAGGCAAGGCTTGTGTTAAGTCAAATGTTCCTCCTTTATTGATTAATCCTGATGCAAAAATTTATGGTTTAACAGATTTAAATGATTTAGAACTTCCAGATTATGGTTTTAAGTTTGACAAGAGTTTTATTGGCGCTAGACAGCAGAGAATGGATGATATTGTCAAGATGATGGACGATGCTTTCAATGATCCTGCTGTGCAGGATTATAAAGTTTTGACAGATCCTGCTCTTCAATACACTAGTTATGGTCTATATTTTACTGCAGTTGTTGATTCAATGACTTTTGGAAATGATGCTATTAAGTTGATTGGTGAGATTACTAACTCTGCATATGACGGAGCACTGTGGGTCAATTATGGTTATGTTACAAGTAATGCTGATGTCAAGGTTGCTTTTGATGATTATACTGAGTTTAATTTGTTGTTTAATGGATTGATGAATCAAATTGAGTCAAGCAGCGAATTAGAAGAGACTGTTGATTACACTGCAGAAGTGCTGGGCAGTCAGATGAATAATCAAGCAGGTCATAATAATATTTTTCAAGCGCATGAACAGATTGGTGTTGCAGGAAATTCTTTTGAGAGTGCGCAAGGTTATTTCCAAGCAGGGGATATTCTTGACGCTGCAGGCAATACTCCTTTAGCTCAGCGTCTTGATTTTATGGGCATGATGAATATGGCTCAGGCATTTTATTCTCTGGGAGAAGCTTACAAACTTAAGCAGATGGTATTGTTTATGTTATTGGACGGGACTTTTAAAAACAATATGAAAATGAAGGAAAAACTTGGAACATACCTCGGCCCTCCTTGCGATGAAATTCCTAATATTTGTCCTGCGCCGCCGTCTACTGTTGGGTCTTGTTGTAAAGGCTGTCCTCCTGCGATTTATATTCTCGATTCTAGTTATCTGCCTTGCCTTGGCGGAGGAATTACCAAAGGAACTCCAGGTTTTTTCCCAACTCCTGGTGGATCCCCTGGTCCATCCACTATTCCTCCGACTGGTAGGGCGATAGCTGCTTTAACTAATGATAATTACGATATTTTTGCAAGAGTTAATATTCCTGTTTTTGACAAGGATAAAGTTCCAGAGTTATCTTCTTGGCAGGTTCCAAAGTTTCCAGAGGTTCCTGCAGAGGTTTCACCTGACCAACAGCTTGTTTTAGGCGAGAACATGGACAGTCTAAGAATTGCAGAAGATGTTTTGTTTAAGTTGAATGTCCCTGACGGAGAGATTATGATGCCTAATATTCTTGAGGGCAAACATTATTTGCTTGACGGTATTCCTGTTGTGATTAATTCTGCAGGAAAATTAGTTAATGTAAATACTGGTGAAGTGTTGCAAGATTTAGGTATTGAGGTTGGCCAGAAAAAAGAGCAGTTTGATCTTGCTGAAAAGCGGCTGGAGAAATTAAAACAAGTTGCAGAGTTTGAAGAAGAAATCAAACCGCTTGCAGGGGCTGCTGCTAATAAGTATCTGCAGGCAAGAAGAGATGAATTGCTTACAACATTATCTTTTGTTGATTTAGTTTACAAGCAGGAATTAAGAAATCTTGATGCTAAAGATACTTCTTTCAAAGAAAGGCATGAATCACTTGCATTATTGTATCAAAAAGTTGCTGATGATTTAATTTCTGTTATGGAAAAAGAAATAAGTGATGAAAGAGTCAAGAAGTTTGCATACCTGTTCCCAGAACATGAAACTGTCTTAAAGGATTTGATGAATGTGCGGAAAAACACAGATGAGCTGGTCAAATCTAATGAAGAGATTATACAGATTATATTTGATGACAGTATTGCGCTATATTATAAGGCAATTAAGGAATCCAGGTAAAAAACCAAAAGCTTTATATACCATCATCCAATTTTATAGGTTAAGGATTCTTAGAGGGTTTTAATCATGACAAAAGAAGAGATGAAAAATATGCCAAAAACAGGCACGACAACTGTCGGAATTGTTTGCAAAGACGGCATTGTATTGGCTGCAGATAAGAGAATGACTGCAGGTTACATTGCACACACAAAAGTAGAAAAGATCATTCAGATAGCTGATAACATGGCTGTCACTATTGCAGGAATGGTTTCTGAAGTTCAGTTATTGTCTAAGCTTATCAAAGCAGAACTAAAGCTTAAAGACATGCAGACTTACAGACAATCTACTGTTAAAGAAGCAGCAAACTTGCTGGCAGGATTAGTTTACTCTAATGTTCGTAAAATGAGTATGGTGCCATCTATCGCAGCATTTCTTTTAGGCGGATATGATAAAACTGGCGGTCATTTGTATGGTTTGGGCATTGACGGATCAGTAACAGATTATGATGAATACACTACTGATGGCAGTGGTTGTATGTTTGCGCTTGGTGTTTTAGAGGCACTTTACAAGAAAGGCATGAGTGTTGATGAAGGTGTTAAGCTTGCTGTTAAAGCAATTAACTCAGCTATACAGCGCGATCCTAGCTCAGGTAATGGTATTCTTGTGGTTACTCTTACAGACAAGGGTGTCAAGAGAGTGCTTGATAAACAAGTTGATACAAGATTAGAAGCATGATTGATTAATCAAATAATTTTAGAAGACTATTCTTCGAGGTATTTAGACTATGGGAGACATAATTAAAGAAATTTTAAAGTTCGTGCCGGCAGGCAAAGTTAGCGATGCTGCTTTTGAAGGTGCGAATATTGTATTGTATACTAAAGATAAAGACTTTTTCTTAGATAATAAAGGTGTTATCAAGAAAGTTGTTCATGAGTTCAAGAAAAGAATAGAGTTAAGACCAGACCCTAGCATGTCTATGGAGCTGGAAAAGGCTGAAAAAGCTATTAAAAAACTGTTGCCTAAAGAAGCAGGTGTTTCACAGGTTATTTTTGAACCGCACAGAAGTATGGTTATTATTGAAGCTGAAAAACCAGGATTGGTTATTGGCAAACAAGGTGCTTTGCTAAAAGAGATTCGGCAAAAAACCTTTTGGGTGCCTTTGATTAAAAGAACTCCTGCTATTCGTTCACAATTGATTGAGAATATTCGTGCAGTTTTGTACCAGAATTCAGATTATAGAAGAAAATTTTTAGATCAAGTAGGTCACAGGATTTATGATGGCTGGATTAGATCTAAAAAAAGTGAATGGATTAGACTTACTTTCTTAGGTGGAGCAAGACAGGTTGGAAGAAGCAGTGTTTTCTTGCAGACTCCTGAATCAAGAGTTTTGCTTGACTGCGGTATCAACGTTGCGTCTGATGGTCCTGATGCATATCCTCATCTAGAAGCGCCTGAATTTAATATTCAAGAGCTTGATGCGGTTATTGTTTCACATTCACACTTAGATCACTCTGGTTTTGTTCCATATTTATTCAAGTATGGTTATAGAGGGCCAGTCTATTGTACTGCTCCTACGAGAGATGTTATGTCTTTGTTATTGCTGGACTATGTTAAGATAATGAAGTCAGAAAACAAAACTCCTGTTTATGATATTGATGATGTCAAAGAGATGGTTAAGCACACTATCACTCTTGATTTTGGCGAAGTCACAGATATAACTCCAGATGTTCGTTTGACTATGTATAATTCAGGCCACATTTTAGGCAGTGCTATGGCTCACTTGCATATCGGTAATGGTTTGCATAATTTCTTGTACACTGGCGATATGAAGTTTGGCAAGACTGCTTTGCTTGAACCTGCTGCTATTGATTTTCCAAGGCTTGAAACTGTTATGATTGAAGCTACTTATGGTGGCAAGCAGAATGTTTTGCCTCCTGCTAAAGAACAAGATGATTACTTAAAAAATATAATTAAAGAGACTGTCAAGCGTAAAGGCAAGATTTTAATGCCTGTTTTGGGTTCTGGAAGAGCACAAGACGTTATGGTAATGCTTGAGAGCATGATTAGAAATGGTGAGCTAGAAGAAATTCCGGTTTATATTGACGGTATGGTGTGGGATATCACTGCTATTCACACTGCTTACCCTGAGTTTTTGAACAAAACTATTAGAAAGTTAATCTTTCATAAGGATCAGAATCCTTTCTTAGCTTCTTTTTTCAAGCACATTGGTTCTCAAAAAGAGAGAATGCAGGTTATTGAAGAAGAAGGCGCTTGTGTTATCTTAGCAACCTCGGGTATGCTTGTGGGAGGACCGTCTGTTGAGTATTTGAAGCATCTTGCTGATAATCCTAATAACAGTCTTGTTTTCTCTTGTTATCTGCCTGAAGGTTCATTAGGTAATAGAATCCAGAAAGGTGAGAGAGAATTGATTACCAGAGTGGGTTCTAAGCAGGATGTTACTCCAATTAAGCTAGAAGTTCACAGATTAGAAATCACCGATCACTCTGATAGAAAGCAATTGATGAATTTCATGTTTAAAGTCAATCCAAAACCTAAGAAAGTCATCGTCAACCACGGCGAAAACTCTAGAGTTCTGGACTTATCAAGTTCTATCCATAAACAAGGCAGAATCGAAACAGTTGCTCCTAGGAATTTGGAAACTGTTAGATTGAGATAGGCTTAAAACGGCACATCATCATAATTATCATTAATTTCTTCAGTTACTTTTGCTGGTTTAGGCCTGTGGTAAACAAAATCCTCTAGTTTAGTTGGTATTGTTTGCTCCATCTGTTCTGCAAGCATTCTGTATGCTTCTGTTTCTTCTGGTGTTCCGCATAGTCTTGCTATATGATAGCAGGCTGCAAAATCCTGATTTTTTTCAGCAGCTTCTTTTGCTTCATTTCCAACTAATATATCAAAACTTGTGCTTATTGGAATCCTTGTTGCTTCTATGAACAAGCATCCTTCTGAAAATTCACCGCCATCAAACAATGTTATTAATATATCGGTTACGCTTTCTCTATATTCTAGTGTTGGCTCTGTATCTTCTGGCAAAATACCTTTTTGTATGAGTGCTATTTCCTTATTATATCTCGATCTATCTCCAACAAAACCATCCTTACATTTAATCCTATGTTTGATTCTTTCTTCAGCAATCCGTAACTGCAATGTTGCTTTGTCTACAGGATCGTCTGTGAATTCGCATGCTCTTTCATATTGTTTTGCTTGGATAAGAAGATTTTTTGCTTTTGTCTTTTTGCCTTGTGAAATCGCTATATCTGCAGCATGATATGGTTCTTTGCGATCTTCAAACTCTTTCATTAGCCAGTTAGATAATCCATATTTGTTTGCGATTCGTGTTGCATCATATCTATGATCTGAATTACCTGTGCCAAGTAGTGCAGAAATATATTTTTTTATTTCTTTTTCTCCAACCTGCCCAATGACTTCTGCGTCCATTGTGCCTGTTAATCTTCCTAAAACATCCTTGTGCCAAAATCCGTCTGAACAACGACTGTTGTTTAAAAGTCTAGTGCCAAATCTTGCTGCTTCTTGAAAATCTCCTAGTGCAACAGCTATCCCCAATCCGTCATGTAAATAATTAGCAGGGTATGAAGCGTCGCAAAACTCGTATATCTCTTGCTTTACAGCTTTCATTTCTTCTTGAGGTAGTTTTTTGATTAATTCAATCAACG
>JAHWHT010000059.1 GCA_019323135.1 Candidatus Woesearchaeota archaeon | reverse complement strand
GAACAATCAACAGACTTAGAACAAAATCATGCTTTGCTTAATTTGTTAAATACTCCTGCAGGCTCTAATTTAACTATTGCAGATTTTATTGTTACAAATAACCCTAAGACTGCGGCAGTTATAGACAACACAATGAAAAAAGTCCATGGATCGATAATTTCATATCGTTTGATTTATGATGGCAATGTTATTGCAGAAACTAATGTGCAGCCAATCTCTCCAGTAGAACAGACTGCAGTACTTTCTACACCATTCAGCACACCAAAAAATATTGTTTTGAGGTTTGGCATATGAGAATACTAAAAAGCAAAAAAGGATTTGATTATGCAATTCTCTTTATGGTAGTCGTGCTTATTTGTCTTGGTTTCTTGTTTTGGCAGCTAAATCAAAAAGATAAATCTTTTGAAAAAGATATTGGCGATATACAGATTGGCTTGGCTCAGACACAGCAAGGTGCAGATAATATGTTATTCTATTTAGATCAGTCTGCTAAATACTCTGCTTATGAAGCAGCAGCCATGTTAGGCCAGCAAGGAGGTTACATCAACCCTAACGCAGCCTGCGGAAAAGTTATTGATGGGAGTTATGCTGCCTGGAACACCTGTCAAGATTACAAAAATATCTGCTTCCCAAATGTTTTTAATAATTTCAAGCAAATTTTTAATGATAAATTGAGCAAGAATTATCTTGAGTCATATAATCAAGCAAGTCCTGGAGCAGATTTCATAAAAGACAATTATTTATTCGCAATCCACAACAAGAAAGTTACTGGAACAGCAATTCAGAACATAGAAATGAACATTGCTCCGCCCCAATCTAAAAACGCACAGTATAGCGCAGGAAGATATGCTTTCAAGCCTTCTTTCTCTATTGATTTTCCCTATGATTTTAATAGATATTTTGAGCTGGAAAAGCTCGCAAATTCAATAGTATCTAACTGTGCAAATAAATTCACAACTTTTGCAGATATTAATGCTTGTGCAGAGTCTAACTTTGCCCAGTGGCCAGATAAGCCTATACTAAAGCAGTCTAAAACAGCAAAATATATCACTATAGCGCTTTCTAAACCGCAATTTATCTCGCCATACACTGGCAAAAACATGACTGTTCAATTTGCTTTATGTATCCCGCACATGGTTCCAACTCCATAAATACATATTCTCTAAGATATAAAAGTATATAAATAATCAGTGAACCTTATTTTATCGGGTGGATTTAAATGATTAGAATTCCTTATGCAGAAATGGTGGCCAAGATAAAGGAAAAGGCAGGCCTTTCTCAAGAAGATATTGAAGCAAAAGTTAATGACAAGCTTAAACAGCTCTCCGGACTTATAAGCAAAGAGGGCGCAGCTCATATTATTGCTAATGAACTAGGTGTTAAGCTTGTAGAGCCAGGAGGCAAAATCAAAGATATTTACGTAGGTATGCGTAATGTTGAGGTTAATGCAAAGGTTCAGCAGGTTTATGAAATTAGAGAGTTTGCACGCCAGGATGGCAGCGCGGGAAAAGTAGGTAATTTTTTAGTAGGTGATGAGACTGGCATGATGAGAGTGGTCTGTTGGGGTGATAAAGCAGATACACTCAATAAGCTGGCTCCAGATGTTATTGTCAGAGTTACTGGCGGCATGTGCCGGGATAATCAAGGCAAGCCAGAGATTCATCTTGGTGATAACAGTAATATTGTTCTTAATCCAAATGGCGTGAATATAGGCGAAGTAAAAGCAAAAAAACAAGAGTCTATCCGCAAGAAAATAAAAGATCTTGGAGAGAATGAAGAAAACATAGAACTTCTTGGAACGGTTGTTCAGGTTTTTGATCCTAAGTTTTATGAAGTCTGTCCTGAATGCAATGCGCGAATTAAAGATAATAATGGTGAATTTGCTTGTCTAAAGCACGGCAAAGTAACTCCCAAATATGGTTATGTTGTTAATGTTTTCTTAGACGATGGTTCAGAAAATATTCGTTGTGTTCTTTTCAATAGGCAGGCAGAGTTTTTGTTTAATAAAAAACCTGAAGAAATGGATACATTTCGAACTGCTCCAGAGACATTTGAAGCTATCAAGACCGATATGCTGGGTAATATTATCAAGCTAGTTGGCAAAGTGCGGAAGAATGATTTCTTTGACAGGCTCGAGTTCATGACTCAGCTGGTTTTTCCAGAACCCGATCCTGAAGAAGAGATCCAGAAATTAAAACAAGAACAATGATGGCTCACACGCACATGGCATTTGGCTTGCTTTTTGGCCTGTTGTCTCTTTCTTTTATTCATCCTGCAAACAAATATCTGTTTATGGGTATTGTGATTTTCTCATCTCTGCTTCCAGACCTAGATCATCCGCAGTCAAAGCTAGGAAGAAAGTTTGTTCTCTCAAAAGTTTTTAATGTGCTTTTTGGACACAGAGGATTTTTTCATGCAATCTGGATTCCTATTGGAATTTGGTTGGTTCTTAGCTTAGGTTTTGGTATTTCTTATGGTGCTGCAGTTTTTGTAGGTTACTTTGCACACCTATTCTCAGACGGTCTTACAAAAGCAGGTATTAATTTGGTTCACCCTCTGCATCAGCTTAGGCTGCAGGGTTTTATTGAAACAGGCGGTGTTGTCGAGCATTTAACTTGTTTTGCAGTAGTTATTCTCTCTATTATTTTATTGATTAGCTAGTCACTGGACACTGGACATCTTCTCGTAGCGTATTTAAACAATTTTAACTCCCTTATTCTTATCGCAAAACCTCGTCTCTTGGCCCACCCCCTTTTGCCAGGAGATTGAAACAAGATGCGAAAGCAAGAGGTGAAACAAATGGTAAACAAACCTGAAAAAAAATACAAGGCAGGAGCTGTAAGCGCAACTGTCTGGAAAAATGAAGGGCAAAAAAATGGTAAAAGTTTTGCTTTTCACACAATATCGCTCTCGCGGGCGTATAAAGACAAAGATAATAATTGGAAGAACTCTTCTTCTTTAAGACCTGGCGATCTACCCAAAGCTGCTTTGGTTCTTAGCAAGGCATATGAGTATCTTACAATGAACTCTGTTGAAGAAGGCGTGATAGAAGAGGAATTAGTGGTATGATTTCCGAATCACAGGAAGGATATTTCGATTATTGCCGCACTGCACCTGCAGTTATCGAAACATTTCCTTTTGCAGTACATTGTTTTTCGGAAAAACACCCAAAAGGCATTTTTAAAATGCATTCCACCTGTTTGTTACAAACAAAAAAGGTGGTTTGCATGGAAAAAAATATGCCAGAAAAAAAATTCAGAGCAGGAGCAATCAGTGCGACTGTCTGGAAAAATCAAAGCAAGGAAGGAAATGATTTCAACTCTGTTTCCTTTGAAAAAGGTTATAAAGACGCTAAGGGCGAGTGGAAATCTACGAGCCATTTGAACGTCAATGACCTACCAAAAGCTTTGGTTGTAATCGGCAAGGCTTTCGAGCACTTGTCACTTAAAGAGGCTTAAGCCTCTTTTTTTAATTTTTTAAGGAGGTAAATATGGCAAAAAAACAAAAAGGTGATAATATGGAACAAGAATTAGAACAACCCCTCTTAGTTGAAAAAGAATCAGTCATCGCTGAAAAAAAAGTACAGACTTTAGATCAACTTCCTGGCGTAGGTCCGGCAACAATTGAAAAACTAAACAATGCAGGATATACTGATTTAATGAGTCTTGCTGTAGCCACGCCTGGTGAACTTGTTGGGGCAGCAGATATGTCTGAGGCAACTGCTAAAAAAGTGATTGCTATTGCTAGGGCCAATCTTGAGATGAATTTTGAGAGCGGAGAATATCTGCTTCAAAAAAGAGAGAGCATAATAAAAATAACAACAGGCAGCAAAGCGTTAGACAAATTATGCGGCGGGGGTATTGAATCTGGCGCTATTACAGAAGCTTTTGGTCAGTATGGTTCTGGAAAGAGTCAGCTTGCCCATGTTCTTGCAGCTAGATGCATGCTTCCTGTTGAAAAAGGCGGTGCAGATGGTGTTGTAGTTTTTATTGACACAGAAGGTACTTTTAGGCCAGAGCGTATTGTTCAAATGGTCAAAGGTATTAATCCAGATGCAGATCCGCAGGATTTTCTAAAGAACATAAAGGTTGCACGCGCACTTAACACAGATCATCAAATGCTTCTTGCAGAGAAGGTTGCAGACTTAATTAAGAACAAGGGCATGAATGTCAAGCTGGTGATTGTAGATTCTCTGACATCTCATTTTAGGGCAGAGTTTATTGGCAGAGGAACTCTTGCAGAAAGACAGCAAAAGCTCAACAAGCACATGCACACCTTGATTCGTCTTGCAGATCGGCACAATGTTGCAGTTTATGTAACTAACCAGGTCATGTCAAAGCCAGATATGTTTTTTGGTGACCCTACTCAGGCTATTGGCGGGCATGTTGTTGGCCATAACTCGACTTACAGAATTTATTTGAGGAGAGGCAAAAAAGGCTCAAGAGTTGCAAAGATGATTGATGCCCCTAATCTGGCAGAAGATGAAGCAGCGTTCATGATTCTGGAAAACGGCATAAAAGATGCCTAATTTTTTTATTTCTCTTTTTCTACACAAAATTTATATATGCAATTGTTATTTCTGAGTCTATTGTGCTAGTGCACAAGATTAGGTAAATATATTAGGTGAAATGAAATATGGAAAGAAGCTATGGATCCGGTTCTCGGAATGATTTTGGAGGACCAAAACCGCCTGTTAGTCAAGGCGAAGTATTAGAAGTTGTGATAGAGGCTGTCGGCGAAAAAGGCGATGGTATTGCTAGGAAGGACGGATTTGTTTTGTTCATACCTGGTGTCAAAGAAGGGGATCGTGTAAAAGTCAAAGTTACGCGTGTTCTGAGAAAAGTTGGATTTGCAGAAGTAGTTGGAGAAGGTGCTGAATCAACTCCTGCAGAAGCGCAAGAAGCTGCGCCTGTTGCAGAACCAGAACCTGAGCCTGAACCAGAACCATCTGCAGAAGATACAGAGGACTTTGGTGAAGAAGTTACAGAAGAGGTTACTGAAGAAGTAGAGGAAGCTCCTGTAGAAGAACCAGAAGCTCCTGCAGAAGATATAGAAGCTCCAGAACCGCCTAAAGAATAAGGCATTTATTTTTTTTATCTTTTTTACAATGAGACTATTTATCGCATTTGATGTTTCTGAAGAAGTAAAGAATTATTTATTAGACCTTCAACGGTTATTGCCCAAAAATTCTGAACTAAATATTGTAAACGAATTCCACTTAACTTTGAAATTTCTTGGTGATGTTGATGAGGATAAAGTTGACAAGATAAAAGCAGCTTTAACTAATGTTGACTTCACTAAATTCACTGCCAAAACAAGCATTCTAGGTGTTTTTCCTGACGAAAAACTAATCCGCGTTGTCTGGATTGGCATTGAGCCAAAAGACACAATTATCGCACTCCAGCAAGAGATAGAATCTAATCTGTCAGACCTATTACCTAAAGACACTCGATTCCACCCGCACTTAACCCTAGCAAGAGTTAAGTCCATCAAAGACAAAGCAGAATTCACACAACAACTCAAGAAAATCCCAATAAAAGAACTAGAATTCCCAGTTAATTCATTCAAACTAATCAAAAGCACACTAACTTCAGAAGGCCCTGTTCACGAAGTCATTGCAGAGTTTGCTCTGAAACCGCAGGAGAAGTAGGATTATTCAGTAAGTTTTTGGAGCTTCTTTAATATTTAGTAAAAAGATTTTTTAGCCAGTTCTACATATTTCATAATAGTTGTTTTATCTTTATCTTTAAAAGGACCAATTTCGGTAAGAAGTTTAAAACAATATTTCTCTTTGTTTTTAACCATATACTCCCATTTTGCTATACGTAAACCCTTGGGAGAAACAAGAACAATGTAATTTTCAGGATAATCTCCTATTGATTTTTCACTAATTTCTCCGTCTTTTCTATATTTAACTTCAATAAAATATGCATGATTATCTTTAGGGTCTACTATCACGAAATCAGGTTGACTTCTTATTACTTTACCTGCAGGCCCCTTTAATAGATTCTTTTTGTTTGCAAAGTCTGGTAAAAGATATTCATAACCAAATTGGACTACTTTAAACCCCAGTTCTTTCATCATATCATGAACTAAAGTCTCAGCTTTTCTCCCAACCGCCCAACTATATCTTTTATTCATATATGTTTAAAACAATTTATTACTATATTAAGATATCTATTAGACAAGAATTCAAAAACGCAAATTCAATTATATTTTGCATGGTCTCGTCGCATAATTGCAATTCTGTTCAATGCCTATAAACAACATAAGCAATAATAACAGATGCTGCACCAATAATCGCAACTATATTTGATACAATGATTGGCAGGTCTTTTATTGAAATACCATAGATTAGCCAGACAGTCACGCCAGACCCAAAGATAAGGTATGTTAGTAAAGAAACATCACTGGCGCTTTTTCTTTGTATTATTTTATATGTCTGCGTAAAATACCCAAAACTCATTGCCATTCCAAATATCGTCGCAAGTACAGCTAAAAATGCCATATATGAAATTTAACTAACATATATATTAATTTATCGCCCCCAAACCACAATCTTTATAAATCTCCTATTAATTATTAGAACTAT
>JAHWHT010000058.1 GCA_019323135.1 Candidatus Woesearchaeota archaeon | reverse complement strand
TAGGCCTTTGGCGTAGAAGAAGAAAGATTAGATGAACTTTTAGAGCTTAAACTGGATATTGTCAAAAAAGCTTTGGTTAAGACCCAGCAAAAAGGCATATTTCCTATAATCAGCTATCCGTATTATGAATACTCTAATTCCTTAAAAGATGTTGATGAGTCTTCTGCATTTTTATTCAGCGAGTATGCTCTAGAATTTGCAAATTTGGATATTTACTTTCCTCCTAAAGAAAAAACTCTTCTTAGTTTTTTGCAGAAAATTGATAAAAAAATATTGTTTATATTTATACTAGGTATTGCAGCAGGAATTCTATTAATGTGGAAACCTAAAAATAAAAGGTATAAGAAAAATAAAACCCTGCAAACGCCTCCGAAGAAGCGTTTGCGAGGGAAAAAGAGGTGATTGTAAAATACTCTTATTTTGCAAACTTTTGAAATTGTAAGCAATTTCAAATTGATTGTAAAGTGCTTGCCTTTTGCAAGTTTTTGGAATCATCAATAATCCCGGTAATAATAAACCCGTACAGATCCCCGAAGAGATCTGCGCGGGAAAAAGAGGTGATAGTATGATTTGTACGAGTATAAACACCCCATTTATTTGTTACTACTCCAGTATAGTGTTTCTAGTATTTAAAGCTTTCGGTCATAGAGTACTGGGAAGTGGTGATTGACTACATTTATAAACCACCCAGGCTTCTACCTAAATATGGCCTGTATAAAGTGTAAAAAGCCTGTAAAAGCAAATATAACGCATATTGGAGGCAGCTTATGCCCTGATTGCTTCAGCATAATCATTAAAAAAAGGGTCAGAAAGAGCCTCAGAAAGAACGATTGGATAACCCCAAAAGACAAGGTTTTGGTTATAGATAATGCTACAATAAAAGCCAAAATAGGTATTCACATTCTTGACTCAATTTTCGAAAAGAGTCATTTCAAGATAGATGTAAAAAAAGGTACAATAGCTAAAGCAAAACAACTTGCCAAAGGCTACAATAAAATCGTAATCCCCTGGAACGCAGATGATGAAGTAGAGCAATATCTTGATGCACTCTTTAATTCTAAAAAGATTCCTAAGACTAAATACATTAAACTGTTAATCAGTATCTCGGATGAAGAGCTAGAACAATATGCAAAAGCAAACAAAATCAAAGGCAAAAAGAAAGTAAAATCTGCCCTAGGCAAAAAAATAGACGCCCTTGAAAAAAGATACCCCGGTTCTAAATTTGGTTTGCTTAAGTCTCTTGAAGCGTAAACAAAGCGTGCTATGCACATACCTTAAAGCGTAATATTTAAATACCTAATAGAATAAAATCATCATAATGAAAAAAGAAAAGAGATGGATTATTCCAGTTGTGATTATAATTATCATTCTGCTATGCGTTGCAGGTTATGCAGCTTATTATTTCTACGCATTTACTCAATTAAAAATAACCGATGTTAATGTAAACTCGATGGATGATTTTAGCTTGAAAGGTTTTACTTTTTCAGGATATATTGATTTGTATAACCCTTCCTGGATTTCTGTCAAGGTAACGCAAATTGATTATGAAATTGTGTTTGAGCCTACTGCTCAACTGCTTTCTGCAGGTTCTCTAGAAGGTACAAGTCTTCCTGCAGGAAAAGTAACAAGAGTTCCTTTTCAAAAAACAATTAATTGGGCTCCTGCACTATCTTTAGTTCTTCAGCTAGCAACAAGTAAAGAGCCTGCCAACATTGTTTTTGCAGGACAAGTCCAGGTAACTGAAAAAGTTAAGCTTCCGTTTGTCTACAAAGTCGATTTGAGGACCTATTTTGAAGCATATGCAAAAGAATACATAGAATCTAAAAAAGAAACTGCTCTAGATACAATTGAAGAAAAATACGGCAAGACAGTTGGTGCTATTGCAGAACACATCGCAAGTTACTTACCTATTTAGAATTCTTATTTGATAAAATTATACTTCTTTAGAATTTCTTTTAAATCTGAAAAGTCAGAGCTTTGCTTGAATTCCTGCAGTCTTTTTGGCGGAAGTTGTTTTATCAAGTATAGTGCAATTTTAGCAGTGTCCCGCAGATCTTTTAGCATTAGTTCTTTTGCTACCATTTCTTTTATTCTGCCCTCTTCTTCTTGTTCTAGCTGCTTATCTTTACTCTCCAATTCTTTTTTATATGGTTTGAATTTGAATCTGCTAGTTAAAGAATGCCAAATTGATTTTTTTTGGCCAGTTATCTCTTTATCTAATGTTTTTTCTTCAGTTTCCTCTACTACTTGTGTTTTCTCTAGTTTTGGCTCTGGTTTTTTCTCTGCCTCTTCACTATACAGCTCTACCTCTGGCGGCAAGTCTACTGGCGGAGGTGTTGGTTTTGGCATAAATCCTTTAATAACTCCAAGAACATCTATCTTCTTTTTCTTTCTACCTGAAAGATAGTCTCCTAAATCCTTATCAAAATCATCGTTCTTCCCCATATTTTTTGTAGAAACAAGCCCCATTTATATAGTTTTTTATTTAGAAAAGCAGGATGCCTGTTTATCTAGTTTTCTTGGCAGATTTCTTTGCACGAGTTTTTTTTGCAGCTTTTTTTCTGGCTTTGCCTGAAAGCCAGCCCAATAATACTGTGATAAGCACTGCAAGAACTGTCACAATTAATGCATACACTATTGGCCCATACTCCTCAAACCCAAAAGTTTTCAGAAAATCTTTTATTGCCTCGTTCCATGCAAGTGCTGCAACAAGTCCGAACGCGCTGGTCACAAGTATTGTTAATTTATCGATTACTTCATTTCTCACAATATCACCCTACATAGTTAAACATAACAAAACATATTTAAATTTTATCTTAATCCGCCGCGGCTGTATGCTACAAGAATGTGCTTAATATTTTTAGGCGTTTTTCTAGACAAATCTGTCGCAATAAAATCCTGTTCTCTCTGGCCATTGCTGTTCTCCAGAATAAATCTATATTCAGTATTCGTAACATCATCTATATACAACAATCCGTCTTTTTTAATACTCTGTACTCGATCGGTAGGAAAGACTTGTTCAGTCTCAATAATCCTTATCCTGCTCCCGCTTTTATTTTTATGACTGACATGTTCAATATGCAAACCATCTTCATCAGCATACGTTATGATTTTATCTCTAAGCATTCTCAAAGATACGCCATATTCCTGTGCAGTTGCTAAGAATGAAGCAGGAACATGATGCTCTAATGTGCGCGTGCTTCTACGCCCCTGTCTAAAGTACTCACCTTTACTTTTCTTTTTTTTGCTTTTTCCTCTACTCATCTCACTCACAAAAATATAAAAAAATTAATTAGCTGTTGAATAAAACTCTTCTTTGCTTGAGATTTCATCAGCAGTTCTGTGACGCACATGTTTCGCTTTTACAGTATTAATAGATAAGAAATCATAAAGCCACAGTTTACTGAATTGATCATTGACATATTGTTCAACTTTCACAGGAAGACCTATTTTTTCGTCATAATACATTATTGTTTTGATTATGCCTTGAGTGTATTCCAATCTTTTTACTTTTCTAGGTCCCAAATAGTAATATCCAGTCTCAGTCTTTACATCTGGATCCATAGTGTACACTTCAAACAGCCATTCATCTGGTCTTTTAGTGTAATAATTAGCATAACTTAAAGGATATGGCAAATCTACTAGTTCTAGTTCTGCACATCTTCTCAAACCCAGGTTTGGATCGCTTCCTTCACAATATCCTGTTGTTGTTTTATTGATTAAGTTCATGTAGATTGTATCAACATAAACTACAGGATAATGCGATCCATTTCTGCTCATCGCAGAAAATTGCTGTGAATTTGAGAGTGTGATTTTTATGTCATTGCCTAGAACATGATACCAATTTGAATGGTAAAAATATTTGTAGCTCTCTACTTCTTCTGTATATGTTTTCATTAATTGACCTACCAAAGTTGATGCATTTATACTTGCAGATTCTTTTGGTGTTTCTTCTACTTCTTCAGTTTCTTCGACCTCGTCTTCTGCATCTCCATCATCAGGCAGCAAACCTTCTGCAGTTTCATTTATTTCAACATCTACTGTTTTGACATCCAGAGGTTCTGTCTCTTCAACCACTACCTCACTAGACTCATCTTTTGTTGTATCAGTATCTTTTGTTTTCTCTGAATCTGCTTCAACATCACAGGATCCATCTTCATCCATATCCAAGCAGCATCCGCCGTCTTTAGAGATAAATGGTTTTTCACACTCTTGCTCCATTGGACTACATGCAGCGAGTAAGATCAGTACAGAAAGTAATGCAAATATTATTTGTTTTCTCATAGGACATGCTACTTATAAGGACATATTTAAATTTTTCCAAAAAGTATTTATACTCGTATTTATAGTCATAATCAGGTGATTAAAAAATGAAGAATCTCGAGATTGCAGGTAAATTCTATGAAATCGCAGATATTCTTGAGATGAAAAAAGTAGAGTGGAAACCGCAGGCATATCGTCGTGCAGCAAGGAGTATTGAAACTCTCTCTAAAGATATTGAAATCATTTATAACAAAGGCGGCATTTCAGCACTGAAAAATATTCCTGGCGTCGGAGATGCAATTGCTAAAAAGATTGAAGAATTTCTTAATACTGGCAAAATCAAAGGATATGACAAATTAAAGAAAAGCATTCCGCAAGGTATTGAGACCCTAACTCACATTCCAGGCATGGGACCTAAGCGGGCCCTAATTTTATTTAAGAAATTAAAGATTAAATCTGTTAAAGATCTTGAAAAAGCCGCAAAATCTGGCAAGATAAGCAAATTAAGTGGTTTTGGCGCAAAAAGTGAACAGGATATATTGAAAGGTATTGCTCTCTTGAAATCTAGTGCTGGCAAGATGCCCCTTGGCAAAGCCTGGCCTATTGTTCAAAGCATCATGTCTGATTTAAACAAGCTTAAAGAGATAAAAAAGATAAGTCTTGCAGGTTCTGTTCGTCGTAGAAAAGAAGTTGTGAGGGATTTTGATATTCTTGCAGTGTCCCCTAATCCTAAAAAAGTAATAGATGCATTCACAAAATTATCAGATGTAAAAAGTGTTCTTGCAAAAGGTTCAACAAAATCCTCTGTAAGATTAAACCAAGGTATCAACTGCGATTTGCGTGTTGTTGAAAATAAAAGTTTTGGCGCAGCACTGCAATACTTCACAGGTTCTAAAGAGCACAATATTCGTTGCAGGCAGGTTGCAATCAAAAAAGGCCTGAAATTAAATGAATACGGCGTGTTTAGTGTCAAGACAAAAAAGTATATTTGCGGCAAAACAGAGCCAGAAGTCTACAAAAAATTAGGCATGCAGTATATTGAGCCAGAGTTAAGAGAAAATCAAGGAGAGATTGAAGCTGCACAAAAAAATAAGCTCCCAAAACTAATTGGATACAAGGATATTAAAGGAGATTTGCAGATGCACACCAAATACAGCGACGGTGTAAACACTATTGAAGAGATGGCAAAAGCTGCAAAAGAATTAGGTTATGAATATATCGCAATCACAGATCACAGTAAAAGCGAGCACATTGCCAGAGGCATGTCTGAAAAACAACTGCTAAAATACCTTGCAGAAATAGATAACGTAAATAAGAAAGTCAAAGGCATTCACATTCTTAAGAGCGCAGAAGTAGACATTTTAGCAGACGGTTCACTAGATTACTCAGATGCCTATCTGAAAAAGCTGGACATTGTTGTTGCAGCAGTACACTCTGGATTCAAGAGCACGCGAACTGAGATGACAAATAGAATCATTAAAGCTCTTGAAAACCGCCACGTCAATATTCTTGCACACCCAACTGGCAGGCTAATAAATCAAAGAAGTCCTTATCCAATTAATCTGGACAAAGTATTTGACGCCTGTAAATCAAATAATGTCTGGCCAGAAATAGATGCATTCCCCTCAAGATTAGATTTAAATGACTTAAACATCAGAACTGCAATTGATAAAAAAGTAAAATTAGTGATTGACACAGACAGTCACAGCAAGGATCATTTAAGATATATGCAATTTGGCATTGCTACTGCAAGAAGAGGCTGGGCAAGGAAAACAGACATAATTAACACTCTGCCTTGGAAAAAGTTCGAAAAACTTTTATAGATACAAAACAAAGGTGATATCATGGTATTCAAAAACGATATTAAGAAAAAAATTCCAGAATATCTCCAGGACATTCCAGAATTTAAGGTATTTACTGCTCTGATTAAAAAAGAGGACATCAGAGGTCCTGCATCATTAAGAAAGTATTTAGAAGTTAACATTGCAGAACTTAAGAAAGATATGCGAGAGTTGAGCAAATCCAATCAAAGCGGCACAATGACTAGAAAACTCAGGCCAATGGCTAAGAAAATTGATTTCCTAAAATTCACAAAACAAAAATTTTTGAAATATCTATAAAATGCCAATTTTCGTTATACACAAGCATAATGCATCTCATCTTCACTGGGATTTACGTTTAGCCATGAACGGCGTTCTAAAGTCTTGGGCAGTCCCCAAGCAACCTCCTTTAAAAAAAGGCATCAAAAGATTAGCAGTACAAGTCACAGACCATACACTTTCTTATGCTAAATTCGAAGGAGTCATTCCTAAAGGCCAGTATGGCGCAGGAAAAGTCACGATTT
>JAHWHT010000057.1 GCA_019323135.1 Candidatus Woesearchaeota archaeon | reverse complement strand
TTATTTTTTGGATTAAACCAACCTTTATGGGCATTCATAGAATTGATATTCTTATGGTTTGCAATCCTTGGCACAATAATAACATTCTATAGGATAGACAAAAAAGCAGCATACTTGCTGATACCATACATTTTATGGGTGAGTTTTGCAGCAATACTTAATTTTTCAATAGTTCTGCTTAATTTATGAATTTCTACCTTTACCAGAATCAGTTATTTCTAAAAGATCAATTGGGTGGGGATTGAAAAAATTCTGTTTTTTTAGATATTCATCATCAAACCTAATAATCCAATCTTCTAAAACAGTTAAAATAGCGGTAAATGGTATTTTTGCATCCTTGTATTCTTTGATTAATTTATGAAAGTATTCGCGCTCTTTTTTATTGATTTTATCTGCAAAATGACTATATGCATGCATCAACACATTAATATTAGAAGTATACCTCGGGCATTTTGCAAACGCTTTATGCAAGTGCTCTTCATAATCATTAAAAGTCTTAGCAAGTTTAGTTTTTTTCTGCTCACCAAGAATCTTGCCCATACTCTTAAGCTCTTTTTGGCTGTAAGCCATAATCAAAAGCCTGTTTTTTGAATGAAAGTCAAGAAGCTTTGAAATAGAATTAGATTTCTTAACCTGCCTAAAATCTGCAAATAAAAACAACTTAGTGAGAAAATGCTCTCTAATCTTGAAGTTTCTTAATCTTCCTTCATCCTCAATAGGAACGCCCTTGAATTTTTCTAGAATTTTTTCCCCAAAAAAACCAGGTCCGCTTGATTTTGCTTGAACCCGGCCTGTGCTAGGATATATGGGCACGTTTTTAAATCCACAAGAAGGAGACTTGTATTTCAAGATAAAACCGTCTACTTTTTTTAGATTGTTTAAGAACTTATCAGAGAACTTATTCATCTTTTCTGTATAATCGTTGCCAGTTTTTGGCTGAATTAATCTTTTGTTAACTATTCGTATGGGATCCCGTGGAATTCCTAAACCAATCTCTACTTCTGGGCAGACTGGAATAAAATTAACATAATTTCTAAGCTTTTGAATAAAAGAATGGGGGATTTCAGTGTTATTCCAGCGACATTTAGCAAAACCAAGGCACTTGCTTACTACTACAACAGGCTTCACCATTTTTTAAATAGAAATATGCGTATCTAGTATATAAGTTTTTGTGCAGATTACTAAGCAGCAATAACATAAGCTCGCTGTATCTCATACACTTTTCTTAGATTTTTTTCTTGGCCTAGCAAAGCTTTTCGGATTGTTAATAATTCTGCTTTGTTTTCAATGTGGCCTCCTTTTGCAAGTGTATCTGCTAAGAAAAGAATCATTATGTCTTCTTTTTCAACAGGAGCTTCATCTAAGAGTTTATCTAACTGTTGATAGTGTTTCAAAAAGCCTTCATAAGTACTCATTTTTCGCATGACTTTTATGTGAGTCATAGGCATGTAATGATATCCAACTAAGTGAGCAACCCTATCTTGATTTAAGTCTAACTTTTTGAAAAAATCAGAATCCATTTCTCTAACCATCTGCTCACCAATACTTTCATGATTTTTGTATTTATGATACTGAGCTCCAGAAGGATGTCTTTGAATGACTCCATCTTTATATTTAGGCTTGGCAGCAACCGGCTTGCCAATATCATGAAGGTAAGCAGCTGCAATCAAATCTCTATCAGAAGTGAACTCTTTAATGTGTTCTGCACACTTAACCATGTGTGTATATACGTCATACTGATGAAATTCATTCTGCCAAACGCCTTTTCCGGCTTTTAATTCTGACAAATCCTTGAAAATTTGGTCAAGTATCATAATTATAATATAGAAAACATGTGATGTTAACTTAAGCCAAGTAAAACACGTTGTGTATTGGTTTAAAAAGGCGTAGATAATTTTAAATAATTCCTCTGTTTTCTTTTATTCGGGAGATAAAAATGAGCTGGAAAATATTAGACCGACCTGGACAAGCTGGCGGAAAACGAGATAAACTTTGCAAGTTGTATGATAATACATACGGTGATGGAAATTGGAGAATTGCTTGGCAGTGGCGAGATGACGTAATTGAAAATAACTGGGCTTATCAAATATACGAAGATGGTTATTATCATGATTCTTTTGCAAGGGAAGAACTCTGGGAAAAGTTGACTTTAACAGCAAGTGATGTGTTTGATATTGAAGAAGCGGATGTTGCGTCTGGATTGGATTATCTAGCACAAAATGGCTCTGCTACACACTTGCAAGATATTGCTATCAGAAGAGTTGTTCTTAGAAGAGGCTGGCAGTTTGAGGGAGATGAATTAGTGCAGATAAGAAGCCATAAAGATTATTTTGGGAAAAAATTGAGCCCAGGAAAAGTTCTATTTCATAGACCGGAACATATAGTTATTCCTCACTTAAAAGGATGGTGGGATGAGAATTCAATAGAAGATTGGTATCAAAGCAATAAAGTTCTTCAAATAAAAGAATAAAAAAAAGAAAAATAATAATTACTTACTTCTTAACATGCGTGTATAACAGATATAGAGCGGAAATTCCGACTAAGATGTAAATTATTCTTGCTAATATTGGAATTGATCCGAAAATCATATCTACAAGATTCCATCCGCCAATACCGATTAAGCCCCAGTTCAAGCCGCCTATAAAAACTAGAACCAAAGTAATCCAGTCTAATGTACTTTTTGCCATCATGTATCACCTCATTTTATAAAAATTAAATTAAATTATGAAGTCATCATATATAAATTTTATCTTTTTTTTGGGGTAAAAAAAGAATATATCTCCTAAAACACATGAATCTTTATTAATAAGCTAGTTGTCACTCCGGAGTATGGGCAGTGGGGAATTGTTTGATTTAAAACCATTTAAGGAAAAAACAGACTGGGATAAACAGCGAAAGCCGTATAATAAGAAAACCAATCAATGGAAATTTTATAGGGCAGGGGAGCATTTACTTTTTCAGGTCTATAATGTAGGTCCTGCAATCAGAGTGTGCCCTGCTGAATTAGTGCAACTTCTTGCGCGGCCAGATCCAATAGCACATACTTCTTATAAAGGCTCTAAAAAAGGGTATGTCACAACATATCTAGTTGATGGAGATGTGCCAGAAATTTGGAACGTTACCACTCGGAATGGTAAGACTCCAGAACTCAGAACTGCGAATGAGGCTTTAGATTCAACAGTTGATAAACAGTTTAACATATTTTCTAGAGTTGTGAGTTTAACAAAAGATCTTCGATCTACGTTGATTCAATCAATAAGAGATGATGTACAGGAATTCTGCAACAAAAAACCTTCGAGTGAGAAAAACAGAGAAAAGGGCAGGCATTTTACACTTGTCAAGCGGATTGAGCCAGAACCAAAATTCACTTTGATAAAACCTGGACAGTTTAGTGTTGTAAAAGATGGAAAAGGGGCTTTTCATAGTATCTGCCTCATTGATATTGGATTTGATTTTAGCAAAGGATGTGCATCAACTACAACACCTGATGGATTTTATAATCCAAAAGGCAGGTGCAGTTATTGCTATGCCTATCAAAACGGGCCTTGCTTTATAGATACACTTTTCGATATAGATGAAGCTTATCTGAAAGAGCGTATACAAGCTAAAATAGAGGAAAGAGGATTTCAAAAGAAAAGAACACTTTATTTTAGATTAGGGCAGACAGTAGAGTCACATATTCCTCACACACTAAGAAAGTTTCCAGGATTTTATGATCCGCTAAAAGTCACGCTAAGAACAATGGCAAAATTAGCCAAAAAAAGAAGAGTGAGAGGTGCGATGCCTACCAAAACTCTGGAATTTGATAAAGAATTGGTTAAGTTGTTCAAGGCAGCAAATGTGAGTGTGCTTGCAAGCACAGGGTATGAACAATTAGAATCTGGAATGGTGGAACATGGGTGTGATGTAGAGCAGAGACTTGATACAATCTTAAGATATGGCCAAGCAGGAGTGAATGCAAATATTTACATTGCCACTGATGTCACAAGAAGCATGGCGCATATGCAGCCCGAAGCAAAAAGAGCATATGATTTTTGGCAGGAACACAAAAAACACTTAGGTGTACAATTCTTAGATATCAGAATTACTAAAAAATCAGATGCAAAACTAATAGGGGGACAATTATGGGATGCATTAAAGTATGACGGAGATCAGGTAAATGCATTATTAACTAGAGGACATTGGGGACAGAACTCCCAGAACTATCTTCATGCATTAATAACACATCCAGATTATCTGAAAGTGATTGGAAGAAACCGAGGAAAAATAAGATTATGTTCTACGCATGCGCGAGAGGAAGAACGCAGATGCGGAAAGTGTTTCATGGACAAAAGTTAAATTTAAATACTTTAAAATTGAAATAGCTATTAGAGGTGATTAAATGGCAATTGATGTAATAGTATCGTTAAATCTAATTTTATGTATTGCAATATTCTTGTTAGGGTATTGGTGCTATGCAAAAAGGCAGAACCAGATGGCTTTGTTTGTAGGAATATCTTTCGCACTATTTGGAATATCGCATATAATAACGCTGTTAGGTTATACTGCAAAATTTGAAGGCGCAATGATAATCGTAAGACTAATCGCTTACTTGATTGTAATATTTGCTCTATACAAATTAGCGTTTAAAAAATAATAAAAAAAAGAAGTCTTTATGGCCAGTAGCCTTTTGTAGGTACATTGCCCGGTGTTCTGTAGCAATAGCAGCCGCACATTCCTGGGTTTCCGCAGTGTGATGACTGACTAATCACGCAAGGACCTATGTTTGCTTGTGCATCAGCTACTTCTCCTGCCCACTTGCAAGTTCCTTGTTCAAAACCTTGCATAATACAAGCTTTATGACATGAATTCAGAGACATATACGCTTGCGGAGCATATCCGGGCATTTCTTTATATGTTGCTTGTCCTCCTTGGGGAGCTGTTACACAACCAACTAAGAAAGCAAGAGCAACCAATGCAGTTAATGCGAAAATTACCTTTTTCACGGTATCACCTCGTTATGAGCAATATTTGGCTATATCTATATATAAACTTTTTGCTGAAAATGTAGGCATAGCGCGCTTCGCAAGATATTATGTTGGAATATTTGATCGAGCCACTTTTTATCAATTGTTTAATTTTAAGGCTACGCTAGGCGCTATGCCAGTATTTGAAAACACATGTGCATAGCACGCTTCGTTTCGCTTCTTGAATTGAGTGTTTCTCAGATTTATGTTTACTTGAGCACTTTCTGGAGAACTTCGCTAGGTGCTATGCACATACTAGAAAACATAACTTATTTAAATGAAGACAAGCTTTTTTAGCTGATAAATAGGCGTTTTGCTTATATATAATGGAGTTGATATATATGACAATAAAAGAAGGCAGCAAAGTAAAAGTTGAGTATGAAGGAAAACTAGAAAATGGCGAAGTATTTGACAGTTCTGAAAAACATGGGCAGGCTCTAGAGTTTGAGGTAGGTGCTAAACAGATGATTCCAGGTTTTGAGAAAGCAGTAATTGGAATGAAAAAAGGAGAAGAAAAAGAATTCACCTTAGAATCCAAAGATGCTTATGGAGATCCAAATCCACAATTAGTCAAATCTGTTCCAAAAGAACAATTGCCAAAAGAACCAGCACCTGAAGTAGGAATGATTCTAGGTGTTACTTTACCAAATGGATCTCAGTTTCCAGCAAAAATAGTGGAAATTGGTGACAAAGAAGTCAAGATAGACATGAATCACCCATTGGCTGGCAAGAAATTGACATTCAAGGTAAAAATTATAGATGTTAATTAGATTTTATTATTTTTTTAATTTTTCAAAATATTCTATTCTCATCTGCATTAATTCTTTAAAGAGTTCTGGAGCTTTTTCTTTATATTTCTTAAGAAAAGATGTTTCTCCTGCGCAGCCTTCTTGCGAATTATGTGGATTAAACGGCTCTTTGCTCTTGCTTCGCGGGTCTTCATGCCAGTTAGGAAAAGATGGATAATAGTCTTGTAACATTAATTCGTATGTTTCTGGCGCTTCTATTCGATCTAGGTAATCTGCCAATGGATTTATTATTGCGAAAATACTGTTTTTAATTCCATTATAAATTGGAACTAATACTTTTTCTTCAAGTGATTGTAATTTGTTTCTTGCTGACAAGCTTATAGGGCTTGCCGGTCTTTTATCTAGTTTGCCAAATCTCATTGTAGAATTCATAATTTGGGCATGATTTAAAAAGTTTCGGTAAATTATTTAAGCACTTTTCCAGTCTTTAAATACCACATATATAGGTCTAGTTCTGCTGCAGACATGCTTAATTTTTTTGCCAAATTTAGAAATTGGTTTTCAATCTCGAGATAATTCTTTTTGTTTAGTGTTTTTGGTTTTTGTTTTAGGAGTTTGTGATTATGCATTACGGTTAAAATGTGCCTATCTAGTATTGCTAAGTTTTTGTAGCCGACGTTTCTTAAGAAATGAGATGATTCTTTAAAACCAAGACCTTTTATGTTTTTGACAATCCATGTTCTTGCGCCTGGTTCTGACAGGTTCTTTATTTTTGTTTTGATATCAATATGACTTCTTGCTTCTTTGATGTACTTTGCTTTATTATTATGGAAGCGATGCTTGTTTCTCTTTATTGCACTGCTTAATTTTGTTTGATTGTAATTGCAGAAACCTTTTGCACCTAATTCTTTTTGAATGTTTAGAGCAGTTACTGCTTTTGAATTAGCTGTTAGAATACAGTAACATA